>JANNKG010000287.1:0-4433 GCA_031396185.1 Burkholderiales bacterium
ACTTCGACCAGATCTTCGCGTCGGTCTCCTGGCTGCGCAGCTTCGAGCGTGCCGGAATCCCGCTGCTCTACCTCACCGCCTTCGTGAGCGAGGACCGTGCCCCCAACAAGTTCGCTGACGGCGTGACGACCAAGAGCAAGAACCTCGTGGGCATCCGCAGCTACCTGCAGTATTCGCTCGCGCCCAAGGTCCAGGTGTTCAACGCGCTCGGGCTCATCCACCGCCGCGACAAGGATTCATTCGCCCGCTCCACGCAGGTGGACAGTGGCCGCGACACCTATGGCGAGGCGGCCTTCGGCCTGGCCTGGCAGTTCCGGGATCACTGCGCGCTTCGCCTGCAGTACGCGTTCTCGCACAACAGTTCCAATATCGACATCTACGATTTCAGCCGCCACGAGATCAGCTCGGTGGTGCGCTGCGACATGATCTAGCCCGGAGAATCGCCATGAATAGAATCCTTTCGAGGGAAGTCCAGCGCCTGCTCGCCGCGGGAGTCGCCGCGGCCATTCCGTTTTGCGCAGACGCTGCGAGCGGCGAGTTCACCTTCGTGGTCGGTGAGGTGAGCCTCACCAAGGCGAGCGGCCAGCGGGTCGCCCCGGCGAAAGGCACCGCAGTAGATCCGGGCGATCGCATCGTCACCGGCACCAACGGCATGGCGCAGCTCACCATGATCGACCAGGCCCGCCTGTCGCTGCGTCCGTCCACCCAGTTCCTGATCGAGGCCTACCCGGATCGCCGCGATTCGGACCAGGCCGGCGTCCTGAACCTCATCAAGGGGACGCTGCGCACCTTTACCGGGCTCATCGCCTCGAACAATCGCGACAAGTTCGTGATGAAGACGCGCGTGGCCACGGTCGGCATCCGCGGCTCCGGCAACATCCTGTATGCGTGCGACGCACCCGAATGTGACGAGAGCGTGACGGGCGAGGCGCGGGGCGAGGGTTCCCTCACGGTGAACCACACCATCGACGGCAACCACGCGATCACCAACCTGCTTGCGGGCGCCCCCACCGGAACCCCCGCGCAGCAAGGAGGGGCCGGCACGCTCATCACCGGCCCTGGGCAGACCGTCATCGTGGCCGGCGCCCAGCCGCCGCGCTATATCCCGACTCCCAAATTCATCGCTGACGTCGCCAGCAACATGACTGGCAGCAAGGCGACCGAGGCCGCCGCGCCCGGCTCGGCCGCCGCCGAGACCCGCAACTTCGCCCCAAGCGACAACCAGTCACTGCCGCCGTCCCAGCAATACATCGTCCCGCTCGTCGGCAACAACGGCCTGGGATTCCCGACGATCGACGCCTCGGGCAACCTGTCGGCCGATCCGCAGCAGTTGCGCGACATCGTCGTCACCGTCGGTTCGCCGTTCTTCTCGCAGTCGCTGGGCCGGGATGTGGTGAGCGAGGGCAGCGCGCTGCGACGCTTCGATACCTATCTTGGCGGCGTGTCGCCCACCATCGAGGGCGGGCAGCTGGCGGAATCCACCAACGTGACACTCAACGGCACGCCCATCGGCCTGGGCCGTTATTCGGGGGCCTCGATCGGCTTCTTCGGGCCAGGCTCCGGCGCCGCATTCCCCGGCAGCATCCACTGGATCAACGCGCCCTCGGGTTATCCCACCTATCTCGCCGACGTGCTGACGGGATCGGTCACCTATACGCTGGCGGCAGCGACCTCGCCCACCAACCAGAACAACGTCGCCGGCACGCTCGGGTCGATGACGCTGGGCGTGAATTTCTCCAATCGCACGCTCGATTTCGACGCGGCGGTAAGCCTCTCCGGGGGATCCTGGAACATGAGCGCGAACAATGTGCCGATCTCGCTCAACACCTTCACCGGCTCCACCGACGATCGCCTCACGATCACCAACGGCACCGGGCAGACCTCGGCGGGCAACGGGCGCCTCACGGGTAGTTTCGCGGGTAGTTTCGTGGGCACCGGCATCGGTGCCGCGATCGTGGGCTACGGGATTACCGATACGACCGCGAGCAATCCGGCGAACTGGAACTTCGTCGCCGGGGTCGCAGCGTTGAGGGGCACCACCCAGGACGGCGCCGCGCCTTACCGGGAAGGCCGCATCTCCGATGCCGACGGCTCGCTGAGCGACTTCATCCGCACCTACGCCACCACCAATCGCCCCGACGAAGTCACCGCCGACGCACAGGGCCGCGTCACCTCGTTCAGCGGGCCTTACGCGGGCCTCGGCACCCATTCCACCTATTCGCTCGGCACCGCCCAGGTCGTGGAGTCGGGGGTCGATGTCGAGACCGGCATGGTGTGGGGGCGCTGGGGAGGCGGGCTCGCGACGATCAACGGCGCCAACGGAGTCTCACAAAATCTCGACCTGAGCAGCCGCAGCCTGCACTACATATTCGCCGGCACGCAAAGCGGCCCAGTCGCGCTTCCGCTCACCGGCACCGCTGTCTATGAGGTGATTGGCTCTACCCGGCCCACCGATATCACCGGGAACGTCGGGCTGCTGAATTCCGCGACGCTCAACGCCAACTTCAGCAATCGGACCGCCGACGCCACGGTCAACATCGGCATCAACGGCCAGACGTGGAACGGTTCCGCGACCAACATGCCGATCTATCGAGACCAGTATTTTGGCGCGTTCTCGGGCGCGCCGATTCCCGGCAACCCCAATCCTTCGCCGCTCGTGATCACCTGCACGCCCAACTGCGGGCAGAATGCCGCGGGCAGCTTCGACGGTTTCTTCACCGGCCGTTCCGGCCAGCGGGCAGGGATGGTCTACAACCTCGGCGGCAACCAGGGAGCGATCGCCTACGGGCGCCGCGGAGGGGGTTGAGAATGTGTCCGGTTAGCCGGACACTTTTGCTGTAAATCCCGATTTCGTAGGGATATTTCTTATTCCGGCGCCTTGCTCGCTGCCGCTTGGCTGCGGTAGCATTCCCGGATAACTCCACAGCGCCTTGCACCCCGAAACCGTGGGGATGACGGCGCATTTCACGTGCTCTCGATGACCGGCGACACCATTCTCGAAACGCGTGGCCTCACGAAGGAGTTCAAGGGCTTCGTGGCGGTCGATAACGTGAACCTCAAGGTTCGACGCGGGACCATCCACGCGCTCATCGGGCCCAATGGAGCCGGCAAGACGACCACCTTCAACCTGCTCACCAAGTTCCTGCCGCCTACGCGCGGCGAGATCCTCTTCAACGGCCAGGACATCACCAGCGACCAGCCCGCCGACGTGGCGCGGCGGGGGATCATCCGCTCGTTCCAGATCTCGGCAGTTTTCCCGAATCTCACGGTGCTCGAGAACGTGCGCATCGCGCTGCAGCGTGCCCTCGGCACCAGCTTCCATTTCTGGAGACGCGAGAAGACGCTGGACGTGCTGAACGCCCGCGCGACGGAGCTGCTCGAGCGGGTGGGGCTCGGGGCATTCGCGCGCATCCCCGCCGGCAGTCTCGCCTACGGCCGCAAGCGCACGCTGGAAATCGCCACCACGCTCGCAATGGACCCCGAGCTGATGCTGCTGGACGAGCCCACCGCCGGCATGGGGCACGAGGACGTGGATCGCGTGAAGGACCTCATCAAGGAGGTCGCCGCCGGGCGCACGGTGCTGATGGTCGAGCACAACATGAGCGTGGTCTCGGGGATCTGCGACACCATCACGGTGCTGCAGCGCGGCGCCGTGCTGGCCGAAGGCCCTTATGCCGAAGTCGCGGCGAATCCGCAGGTGATCGAGGCGTACATGGGGACGGCCCATGGCTGAGGAAGTCCTGCGCATCTCGGGCCTGAACGCGTGGTATGGCGAGTCCCACGTCCTGCACGGCGTCGACCTCACGGTGCACAAGGGCGAGGTGGTCACCCTCCTTGGGCGCAACGGCGCAGGCCGCACCTCGACTTTCAAGTCCATCCTGGGGCTGGTCGGGCGCCGCGCAGGGTCGATCAAGGTATACGGCGTGGAGACCATCGGCTGGCCCACCTACAAGATCGCGCACCTCGGCATCGCCTACTGTCCAGAGGAACGCGGCATCTTCTCGACCCTCTCGGTCGAGGAGAACCTCACGCTGCCCCCCGAGATCGCCAAGGGCGGAATGAGCGTCGACGAGATCTACGAAATGTTTCCGAACCTGCGCGAGCGCCGCAAGACCGCGCAGGGCACCAAACTCTCGGGCGGGGAGCAGCAGATGCTCGCGATGGCGCGGATCCTGCGCACAGGGGCCAATCTGCTCCTCCTAGACGAGATCACCGAGGGCCTAGCCCCGGTCATCGTGCAGGCCCTCGGGCGCGTTATCGTGAAGCTGAAGGAGCGCGGCTTCACCATCGTCCTGGTGGAACAGAATTTCCGGTTCGCAGCACCGTTGGCGGACCGGCATTACGTAATGGAACACGGCAAGATTGCGCAGACGTTTGCCGCAGCGGAACTCGAATCGAAGACCGAGATGCTTCACGAGTACCTGGGTGTGTAG
>JANNKG010000299.1:0-12062 GCA_031396185.1 Burkholderiales bacterium
GCCGTCATCGACTCGGGGTAAGTGCCCTTGAAGCTCGGCACCACCTTGTAGTCCTTCTGGGTCGCATTGAACTTGGTGGCGAGCTCGGACACCTTGTCGCCGAGCGCCCCGCCCATGGAATGCCAGAACTGGATTTCGGTCTGTGCCTGCGCGAGCGTCGCCGCGAAGCCGAGTGCAAGGCCCGCGATAAAAGATTTGCGAATCATGGAAAGTCTCTCCTCGAGTGGAATTTTCGCCGGCTCGGCAGGGGCGTATTCGCCGGTCGTTCAACGGCTGAATGGTACATCAGCCACCTGACAGCGCGGCGACAACCAGCACCTCGTCGGAGGAGGCCAGCGGGGCCGCGACCGAATGTGCCTGCACCCGGTTCACGAAGATCTTGATGTGGGGGCGGATCGCGTCCTGCTCGTCGATCACCCGGAAGCGCAGCCCCGGGTACTGGCGGTCCAGGTCGGCGAGCACGTCGGCGAGGGTGGCGCCCTCGGCCTCGACCTCGCGGCGATGCCGGGTGTAGTCCGCCAGTGGCGTCGGCAGCACCACCTTCAATCCACCACCGCCGTTTCGACCGAATAGATGTGGGGCAGGTGCAGCACCAGGCAACGCCAGCGGTCCCCCGCGTCGAAGCTTCCCCACACCTCGCCACCCGTGGTGCCGAAGTAAACCCCCACCGGATCGAGCGCATCGGCAGCGAGCGCCTGGCGCTTCACCGTGAACCAGGCCTGCGCGGGCGGCAGGCCGTTGTCGAGGCGCTCCCAGCTCGCACCGCCATCGCGCGAGCGGTAGACCGCAGGCTTGCCACCGATCGGCACGCGCGGCCACACGGTACCGCCGTCCATGGGAAACACCCACAGGGTCTCGGGGTCGCGCGGATGCAGCGCGAGGGGAAAGCCGATGTCACCGATCTCGGCCGGCATCGCGCGACCAATCCGATTCCAGCGCGACTTCTCGCGGTCGAGGCGGTAGATGCCGCAGTGGTTCTGCTGATAGACGTCGCCCGACCGGGGATGCACGCGGAGGCAGTGGGGGTCGTGGCCGTAGGCAACATCGGGATCGGGCAGGAAGTCGGCAGCGCATCCGCGGTTGAGGGGCGTCCAGGTGGAGCCGCGGTCGCGGGACTCGAACACACCGCCGATTGAGCACCCGACGTAGAGATGCTGCGGATCGTTGGGGTCCAGGTTGATCGAGTGGAGGGTGCCGCCATCGGGCGGGACGTCCTGCGGGCCTCCGATCCACTTGCGCCGGTCGGGATGGGAGTTGAATCCGCCGACCCCGCTCCAGGTGCGCCCCGCGTCATCGGAGGTGAACAGGCCATGGGGCGAGGTACCCGCGTACCAGCGTCCGGCGTCCTTCGCGTCGCCGGGGGTGAGCCAGAAAACGTAACTCACCGACTCGCCCACCTCGCCATCGGCTGCCTTGGGAAACGCGGGCGGGACCGCCGATTCTTCCCAACTCGCGCCGAGATTTTCCGATCGGTACACGGTATGCCCGAGGTGCCCGGCCTTTACGGCCGCGAGCAGGGTGCGGCCGTCGCGCGGATCGAGCACCGCGTGGTTGACCACCTGGCCGAGGAAGTGGGGCCCGTGCATCCGCCAGCCACGCCGTCGGCGGTCGGCCTCGAGCACGAAGAGGCCCTTGCGGGTACCGACCAGGACGAGAAGTCGCGCCACGAGGCGGCTCGCGCGCGGACGCCTAGTCTTTCTTGATGAACGATTTCAGCGAGCCGAGAAGGCCGCGCTTTTCTTCGACGGGCGGCGGATCAGGCGTGTGGTGCACCACGTATTGCGGGGTGGTCTTCGGCTTGGGCGATGCAACCGCCCCGGGCCGGGTGGACAGCACCGAGCGCTTGATCACGTCTTCCCACTTGTTGGGCCGGCCGATGAAGTACTTGGCGAACTCCTCGACGCCCTGCTCGTTCATCTCCTGGCCCATCAGCTGGAACATGTCGACCGAGAAGCCGCCGACGTTCTTGGCGACGATCTTGATCCTGGAAGTCTCGTGGTCCCCTTCGATCTTCGCCTGGACGCGGAAGTCGCAGTTGACCTTGAAGACCTCGTGGGTGATGACCTTGCGCTCGTTGCGGAACTGCTCGCTCTTGTGCTCGATGTTCGACTGCCACAGGATGTCACGGAATTTCTCCATGTCGTCCGGGCCCTTCTTCACCGTCAGCACCTTGTCCGACCAGCAGCGGTAGGCCACATGGACCTCGCCGTAGTAATCCTTGTCGATGAAGTGCTTCGACCGGAAGTCGCAGAAGAAGTCCTTGATCACCAGCCCGTCGATGTCGCCGACGGTCGGCAGGTTGTACTTGAAGGGGCTCGGCATCTGCACGACGTTGAGCTGCTTGCCCAGGTCGTTGAGGTAGAGGAACGAGCGCCGCAACGCATGGTCGATCGACACGGCGGTCGAGCGCATGCTCTCGGTTCGGTCGGTATCCTGCGCCTTGAGGTCGTCTGCCTGTTTCTTGAGATCGTCTAGAAGTCCCACGGACCCCCCTGGTTGCCGGCTGTACGAGACGGATTTTAACGTATCATCGCCGCAAAAACCAAAGGCTTAGCGCTCCATATGCCATGAAGGCCATACTCGCCTTCGATCAGGGCACCACCAGCTCGCGCGCCATCGCATTCGGACCGGATGGCCGGATCCTGGGTTCTGCCCAGCAAGAATTCCGCCAGATCTTCCCACGTCCGGGCTGGGTCGAGCACGACGCGACTGAGATTTGGCGCACGCAGCGCGACGTCGCCTCCCAGGCCCTCGCCTGCGCCGGTCTGTCCGCAGCCGATGTAGCGGGCATCGGAATCACCAACCAGCGCGAGACCACGGTGGTCTGGGAGCGCGCTTCGGGGCTCCCGATCGCGCCCGCCATCGTCTGGCAGGACCGACGCACAGCGTCGCGATGTGACGCGCTGCGACAGGCCGGGCACGAAGCAATCTTTGCCGGAAAGACCGGGCTGGTGCTCGACAGCTACTTCTCCGGCACCAAGCTCGCCTGGATCCTCGACAACGTGGCCGGCGCTCGCGCCGCTGCCTCCCGCGGCGAACTCGCCTTCGGCACCATCGACGCATGGCTGGTGTGGCAGCTGTCGGGCGGGAAGGTGCACGCGACCGACGTCAGCAACGCCTCGCGCACCCTGCTCTTCAACATCCACACGCTCGACTGGGATGACGAGCTGCTGGGGCTTCTCGACATCCCCCGCAGCCTCCTGCCGCGCGTGGTGTCCTCGAGCGGAGTCGTGGCCCGCACCGCTTGCGAGGGCCTGCCCGCCGGCATTCCCATAGCGGGCATCGCCGGGGACCAGCAGGCAGCGCTTTTCGGCCAGGCATGTCACCAGGCCGGAATGGCCAAGAACACCTACGGCACCGGCTGCTTCCTGCTCATGAATACCGGCGAAAAGCCGGCCGCGTCGCGCAACCGCCTGCTTGCGACGGTGGCGTGGCGCGTGGGCGACCGCACCCACTACGCGCTCGAGGGCAGCGTGTTCATTGCGGGGGCCGCCATCCAGTGGCTCCGGGATGGGCTCGGCATCATCGCGAAGTCCTCCGACATCGACGCGCTCGCGGCAACGGTTCCCGACAGCGGCGGGGCGTACTTCGTGCCCGCCCTGTCGGGGTTGGGCGCGCCCTACTGGGATCCCCACGCGCGCGGCACGATCGTCGGCATCACGCGCGGCACCACTCGCGCCCACATCGCGCGCGCCACGCTCGAGGCGATCGCATTCCAGAGCGCGGAGCTGATCGAGGCAATGGCGGCGGATTCGGGAATTGCGCTTACCGAGTTGCGTGTCGATGGGGGGGCAACCGCCTCGAATCTCCTGATGCAGATGCAGGCGGACCTGCTTGGGGTGCCAGTGGTACGTCCCCGCATCACCGAGACCACTGCGTTGGGCGCGGCGTACCTGGCGGGCCTCGCCACCGGATTCTGGAAGGACCAGGCGCAGATCGCCGCACTTTGGGCGCGCGAGCGGGTTTTCGAGCCGACCCTGTCGCGCGCGGCCGCAGGCGAACGCCTCGGGCTCTGGAAGCGGGCGGTGGAGCGCTCGCGCAACTGGGCCCGCGAGTCCTAGGGGGCGGGCGGCTCCGGCACCAGGAATTGGCGCCGGTAGTGGCGCAACTCCTCGATCGATTCGTGGACGTCGGCGAGCGCCTCATGACGCCCTTCCTTCGCCACTCCTGCGAGGACGCCGGGATTCCACCGCTTGGCGAGCTCCTTTAGGGTGGAGACGTCGACGATGCGGTAATGCAGATAGGCGTCGAAGGCGGGCATGTAGCGGGCCATGAAGCGGCGGTCCTGGTGCACGGTGTTGCCCGCCAGCGGGGCCATGCGCTCGGCGACGATCGGCTTCAAGAACTCGATCACGCGACGCTCGACCTCCGCCTCGGTGAACGTCGAGGCGCGAACCTTGTCCACGAGCCCTGACTTGCCGTGGGTTGCGCGGTTCCACGAGTCCATCGCGTCGAGCACCTCGTCGGGCTGGTGGACGACGTACACGGGGGCCTCGGCGATCGTGTTGAGGTCGGCATCGGTCACCACCATCGCGACCTCGAGAATGCGGTCGCGTTCGGGAACGAGCCCCGACATCTCCATGTCTATCCAGACCAGCGGTGTCTTGTCCTGTGCCATAGAATTCCCTGGGACCGCGTTCGAAGGGACGCGGAAACCGCGCCCTCTCGATTGCCGAGGGCGATTGTGTCACGCCAACCACCAATCCGAAAGCCGCTTGAGCGCTTCCCTCTTCACCTCGGTATTCGCCGTCTTTGTCGTTGCCGCGCTCGTGTGGCGGACATGGCTGTCGTGGCGCCAGTCGCGTCACGTTGCTCGCCACCGGGACGAGGTGCCTGTGAGCTTCGCCGCGCACATCCCGCTCGACGCGCACCACAAGGCGGCCGACTACACGCTCGACAAGCAGCGCCTCGCGCGGGTCGAGACGATCGCCGCCGACGGCATCGTTCTCCTCGCACTCACCCTGGGCGGCGGCATCGCGGCAATCGACGCGGCGAGCGAGCGCCTCTTCGGCGCGGGCTACCTGCGCGAGCTCGCGACCGTATTCGGCGTGCTGATTGCGGCCACCGCAGCCACCCTGCCGTTCGACCTGTGGCGCACCTTCGCCATCGAGGAGCGCCACGGGTTCAATCGCATGAGCGCGCGCCTCTTCCTGGCCGACCTCGCCAAGGGCATGGCGATTTCCGCCGCGGTCGGCACCCCGCTGCTGCTCGCCGTCTTCTGGCTGGTCGAGACGGCGGGACCGCTGTGGTGGCTATACACCTGGGGAGCGTGGATGGCCTTCACGCAGGTGCTGGTGGTGGCGTTCCCGCGCTGGATTGCGCCGCTCTTCAACCGCTTCACGCCGCTGGAGGCGGGCGAGCTTCGCACCCGCATCGAGGCGCTCCTCGGGCGCTGCGGCTTCCGGGCGGAGGGCCTGTTCGTGATGGACGGCTCGAAGCGCTCAAGCCATGGCAATGCGTATTTCACCGGCTTCGGCAAGACCAAGCGCATCGTGTTCTTCGATACGCTGATCGCTCGCCTCGACATCAACGAAATCGAGGCGGTCCTCGCGCACGAGCTCGGCCATTTCGCGCGTGGGCACATTCCGAGGCTGCTTGCGGTGCGCTTCGCCCTCGCGCTGCTGATGCTCGCGATACTCGGCTGGCTCTACCGCGAACCTGCCTTCCGCGAAGCCCTGCACCTGCAGGAGCCGCACATCGGAGCGCTGCTCGCCGGATTCGCCCTGGTGATTCCGGTCTTCACCTTCCCGTTCCAGCCCCTTGCGAGCCTGATGGCTCGCAAGCAGGAGTTCGAGGCGGATGCGTTTGCCGCGCGCCATGCCTCGGCGGCGAGCCTTGCCAGCGCGCTCGCCAAGCTCTACCGGGATAACGCCTCGACGCTCACGCCCGACCCGCTGCACTCGCTGGTGTATGATTCGCATCCCCCCGCGGCACTGCGCATCGACCACCTGAGAAAAGCGTCCCCATGAACGATCTGGCGCGCAGGAAATGCAAGCCTTGCGAGGGCGGCATCGCAGCCCTCACATCCGACCAGGCGCGCCCCCTCCTCAACGGCCTCGAAGGCTGGGAGCTGGACGGAAAGGCGATCACCAAGACCTACCGCTTCAAGAATTTTCACGAGACCATGGCTTTCGTGAACGCCTGCGCCTGGGTCTCGCACCGCGAGGACCACCACCCCGACATGGCGGTCGGCTACAACCAGTGCCGGGTCTTGTACGTGACCCACGCGATCGACGGCTTGTCGGAAAACGATTTCATCTGCGCCGCCAAGCTCGACGCCCTGTTCGAGATCTAGCGCGTGGAGCGCAAAGCGTTGTCGCGGATTCGATTGAGATGACGACCCGGCGCGAAAGAAGCGAGTCGGTCGTCGTCGAGGGACGCGTCATCGCCGATTTCGGGCGCGAATTCCTGGTGGAATTTGCCGACCGCCGCCAGGTCGCCTGCACGCGCAAGGGCAAGCGCCAGGACGCCACCTGCGGCGACTTTGTCGAGGTGCGCCTCACCGGTTCGGCCCAGGGGTCGATCGAGCGGGTCGGCACGCGGCGCAACCTCCTCTTCCGCTCGGACCAGTGGCGCGAGAAGATGCTCGCCGCCAACGTCGACCAGGTGGTGATCCTGCTCGCACCCAAGCCGATGTTCAGCGAGGCATTCCTGAACCTGAGCCTGGTCGCTTGCGAAGCGGCACGCCTGCCGGTGGTGATCGCGCTCAACAAGGCCGACCTCCCCGAGCACGCCGCTGCGCGCAAGGCGCTCGAGCCGTACGTGAAGATCGGCTACACGCTCATCACCATGTCGGCCAAGTTCGACGTCTCGCCGCTGCTGCCGCACCTCGAGAACAAGCTCACGCTGCTGGTGGGCCAGAGCGGCATGGGGAAGTCCAAGACCGTCAACGCGCTGGTGTTGAGCGACGTGGCACGGGTCGGAGACCTGACCGCGTCGCGCGAAGCCGGCGCCCACACCACCACCTTCTCGCGGTTTTACCGCCTCGATCGCGATACCGCGATCATCGACACGCCGGGGTTCCAGTCCTTCGGGCTCTTCCACCTCACCGAGGACCAGATCGGCGAGGCAATGCGGGAGTTCCGCCCGTTCTTCGGGCAATGCAAGTTCAACGACTGCTCGCACCTGAACGAGCCGGGCTGCGCGATCATCGCAGCCTCCAAGCGCGGCGAGATCTCCTCGTCGCGCCTGTCGTTCTACCAAGTGCTCATCGAGCAGCATCGCGACTTGCACGAGCAGCACCCCGAATGGACCAAGCAATGACCCGGGCGTTTCCTCAGCGTCCTATCGCCACCGGAATGCGCTTCCTCCCGAACTGGCGCTTAACGTCGAATGCCTCGAAGCGCCCCGGAACCTGCGTCGAGCAATCCGGACATCTGCCGTCGGCGGTGAGGCGGTAGGACTCGATGTGGTGCCAGTCGCGGCGAATCAACGCGGCGTGGCAATTCGCGCAGAATGTGGTGCCGCCTTCCGGGTCGTGCACATTGCCGGTATAGACGTAGCGCAGGCCCTCGTCGAGGGCAATGGTGCGCGCGCGGGTGAGGGTTGCCGCGGGCGTGGGCGCCAGGTCCCTCATCTTGAAGTCGGGATGGAACGCGGTGTAGTGCAGCGGAACGTCGGGGCCGAGCTCGCGATAGATCCACTTCGACATCGCGCGCGCCTCGTCGGCGGAATCGTTCCTGCCGGGGATGAGGAGCGTGGTGATCTCGAGCCACACCTGGGTCTGGTGCCGCAGGTAGACGAGCGCATCGAGCACCGGTGCCAGCCGCGCCCCGGTGAGCTTCACGTAGAACTCGTCGGTGAACCCCTTCAGGTCCACGTTGGCCGCGTCCATCGCCGCGAAGAACTCGCGCCGCGGCTCGGGCGAGATGTAGCCGGCGGTCACGGCCACCGTGAGGACGCCCGCCGCGCGGCAGGCGGCCGCGGCGTCGATCGCGTATTCGGCGAAGATCACCGGGTCGTTGTAGGTAAAGGCCACGCTGCGCGCGCCCGACTCGACCGCTGCGGCCGCGATCGCCTCGGGCGAGGCCTGGTCCATGAGGCGGTCCATGTCGCGCGATTTCGAGATGTCCCAGTTCTGGCAATTGGCGACGGCGAGAAACGGCGCCAGGTAGGAATGATCCGGATCCCCGACCTCGAGGTTGTAGACCGGCCCCGAGTACGGCACCCGTTTGATGCTCCGCAACGGCACCATGAAATAGTCCGGCGTTTCCCGCCACGCGGAACGCTCCGGCCCAGTGTCGAATCCAGGGTCGAAGCGCTTGCGCAGGTATTTCACGATGTAGACCTTGCTCTGAGAAACGACGCGGCCTTCGATCTCTTTGGTCGGCGCGGGAGTGTGCTCGAAATACGTCGGGAGCAGTCCAAGGTGCAGTCCCAGCTCGAACAATCCCAGGGCCAGCCTCTCGGATACGGTCAGGGCCACGGCGTGCGCGGAGGTGCGGTGACCATCGCCCGCAAGATAACCCTCGAGGAACGCGCGCATCACAGCTGTCGGCGCGCTCGCCACCGGCGGAGGAACTTGCTTGTTGTGGGCACCGCGTCCACACAGCGCTTCGAACAGCCGCACAATCGCCGCCTGGCCGATCTCGACGGTGATGGTCGTCCGTCGCATCACGATCAGGGGTCGGGCGTGGAAGATGTCGGCCAGGAGCTGGGAGGTGCGCTCGATCAGCGCTTCCTCATGCGCGCCGAAGCAGAAGGACAAATGGGGTGAGTTGGGCCGGTCCGGGTGGTTGCTGATTGCACCCTCGGCGCAGAAAATTCCGAGCAGCCAGGCGAGATCCGGCGTCAGCGCGAGGGCCTCGGGCACGCCATTGCCCTTCTCGCCGAGAAACCGTACGCGGCCTGCCTCTGTGGTCAGCGTGACCTCCCTGGGACTCTCGCGACGCGCCAAGGCCCCGCGCGCAAGCTGGCTTCTCAGCTTGCGCACGTAGGTCGGGTGATAGCCGAGCGCGGCGCCGAGTTCGCCGGAGGTACCGTCCATGCGCAACAGTTCGATGAGGTGCGCCGCTTCAATCCGGCCCGGTCGCGCCGCGTGCGGCGGAATGTCCAGGCGCGAGAGCCACTGCCGCGACGAGAGGGTCACATCGCTGGTTGCGGGCTTGCGCTTGGGAACGAGCAAGTAGTGGTCCCGAGTGAGCTCTCCGGCCGGTACCTTCCGGATCCTCCCGAGGTCCGAGCGGTGAGCCGCAAAGATGCCGTGGTTCGGCGTGGCCAGGAGCGGAGGGCAACACACGGCCCTCAGCGATACCAGTTCGCCCTCATAGGGCCGCGAAAAGACCTTGGTGACCTCGGTTCGATCCGCCTTGCGCGTCCAGACGTCGATCCCCGTGGGGAATCCCACCGCGCCATCGCCGAGCGGGACCCTTTCCGCACACTCTTCGAAAAGGTCGCCGATTCGACGCATGCCGTCGCTGGTCGCAATCCAGGTGGCCGGGCTGAAGCAGAACTTGCATGCGAGGTTGCACCCCGCCGTCCCGAACGACAGCACCGCGCTGCCCGGCAGGAAATGATTGAGCGGCTTCTTCTCGATCGGGTCGATGCAGAAGCCCGACGAGCGGCCGTAGGTCGTGAGCACCATGGCGTCACCCACGCGTGCGCGCACGAAGCATGCCCCGCGCTGGCCTTCGTGCAGCCGGCAGTCGCGCGGGCACAGGTCGCATTGCACCCGCCCGTCGTCGAGGCGATGCCACCACCGGCCTGGATGGAAGGGGCCGCGCAGGTCGTCCTGCACGCACGCCGTCATGCGAACTTTTCCACGGTGTAGCGCGACAACCGCACATCGGGATGCCAGAAGCGCGGCGGCAACCCGGCCTTGCGGCGCAGCTCGCCGAGGAATGCGAGCGGCTCTGGAATTCCCTCCCAGACCTGCGGCAGGAAAGTCGCGGCCAGCTCGTGGAACTCGAAGTAGACGCCGTCCAGCCCTGGCCGCAGGCATTGGATGGCCTCGGCCTCGCTCGCCGCCTCGATCGTCTCGCGCGGCGACAACACCGACACCTCGACCTGCAGGCGCGATCGCTCCTCGAGGGAAAGCGGCGGGAAGCGCGGATCGCGGTACGCCGCCGCGCACGCGTTGTGCGCGACGTCATCGCCCAGCGGCCGCCGTGCCTCGACAGAACCGATGCATCCGCGCAGCTCGCCATCGATGCGCAGCGTGACGAAGCTCGCGCCGGGACGGCGCAGCCAGTCGGACTCCCACCCCGAATTCGCGCCCGGGGCCGCTTCGGCCTCGATCGCCCCGCGGGCGATGGCGATCAGCTTCGCGCCGCGGGCGCCGATGTCAGCCATGGTGGAGCGTCGCTTCGCGAAACGCGAACGCGCCGTAACCCACGACCCGCTCGCGGTCCCCGGCGGTGTCGCCGGAATTGCGCAGGTCGACCAGCTCGACCTCCAGCCCTCGACGGCGCGCGGTTTCCAGCAACCCGTTGATCGGCGCCGCACCACAGGCCTCCTCCGGCACAAGGCGCGCATCTAGATCGAGGATCGCCCGAGCGGTCGCGCGATCGCGCTCGAGGGCTGCTTCGTAGGGCAGGTAATGCGACAGGTCCGAGCTCACCACGATGAGCGTCTCCGGCCCGCCCCAGACGGCATCGAAGAGGCGCGCGGCCTCCTGCGGGGTAGCATCTCCCACCACCACCGGCACCAGGCGGAATTCGCCGAGCACCGCCTGCAGGAAAGGCAGCTGCACTTCGAGCGAATGCTCGAGCGCGTGGGCCGAATCGCTCACCTCGACGAAGGGTAGCTGCCGCATCGACTCCAGGACTTCCAGGTCGAGCTCGACGGCGCCCAGCGGCGACGCAAAAGAGCGCACGCGCGGAATCGCCGCGCCGCGCACGAACACACGGTGGGCTGGCCCGGCGAGTACCACCCGGCGCACCGTGCCGCGCAGCGGCGCGAGCCGCGCATAGATCGAGCCCGCGATGGCGCCCGAGTAAATGTACCCGGCGTGCGGCGCGATGATGGCCTTGGGCGAAGGCGTGCCGTCGGGATCACTGCCGGCCTGGGCGAGGTAGGCCGCAACCGCGGCGGCGAGCGCAGCCGCCTCGCCCGGATAGAAGCTTCCGGCGACGGCGGCGGGACGGATGGTCGACATGGAGCCTCTCCGCTTCGAGGCGAAAACCCAGCCTAGCACTCCGGCGGGGGATTCAGGACAGCGTGACGTCGATGCTCGCGCGCCCGGCGCGCTGGTGGCGGGCAACCAGGGTGACGACGGTCCCCGGCGCCGCCCGCACCGTCCATTCGCATTGGCCGCGGTCGCCGGTCAGGTCCAGGTTGGGCAGGAACGCCTGCAGCGTCGCCTTGCTCGCGCGCCCCTCGAGCTGCCCGCCCTCGATGCGTGCCTTGCCCGCGGCCAGCGCGGCGCCCGGCGGCAACTCGATCTCATAAACCACTCCGCGCACCACCTTTCGCTCGAGAGCGCGCTTGGTGACGTACGCCGGAAGGTAGCCGGTGTTCTGCACCGCAAGCCGCACCCTCCAGGTATCGGGCCCCAGGCGCTGCGCCTCGGCCGACAGCAACTCCAGCCGGGGCAGCGTGAGCGCCTGCCAGGTGAGCCACGCCGGGAAGCGCTTCACCTCGCGCTCGAGATACTTCGCAGGCGGATTGCGGAAGGTCGCGAGCTTGTTCCACCCACCCAGCTCGACCGGACCCAGCTGCGGGTGATCGAAGGGATACCACGAGACGTAACCCTCGCCCGCCAGCTCGCGATCGCTCCAGGCGATCAGCTTGAGATCGTCTTCAGGCGGGTGCTCGCGGTACCAGTCGATGAAGTGGTAATCCTCGACGCCCGCCTCGCGCACCGGGGCCCAGATTTCCACCGTCCAGAAGAACTGCCCGAGGTGCTCGTAGATCCAGTCGAAGCCGCCAGTGATCACCTGCTTGGGGTGGTACTTGAAGTCGTGGAATATGGAGATGTTCGGATAACCCGTGAGCTCGGTGCTCTTCTTGCCGAAGAGCTTGTAGAGCCACAGGTCCTCGGCGGGCATGTTGTCGTCAGGCTCGCTCGAGAACGGCCGCAGGATCACGCCGCTGTGGGTGTGGAAGCTCACGCCCCCGCCGAT
>JANNKG010000099.1:0-13344 GCA_031396185.1 Burkholderiales bacterium
CCACGAAACGCTGGCCCGCGCGTGGGGACCCTCGCAGGTGCGCGTCGTCAACTCCCCGCTGACGATCACATGCGGTCGTCACTCCGGCGCCTAACTCCATGGCGAACACCCTAGAGTCCGGACCCACTGACGCCGCCGTCCAGCACGCGGCGACGTGCCTCAGCCTGGGCGAGGTCGTGGCGTTTCCCACCGAGACCGTCTACGGGCTCGGCGCCGACGCGGCCAGCGCGAGGGCGGTCGCGAAGATCTTCTCCTTGAAGGGTCGCCCCGCCGACCATCCGCTGATCGTGCACTTCGCCGACCCCGCGTCGATCGGCGATTGGGCCGTCGAGATACCCGCCGCGGCGCGCACCTTGGCACGCCGCTTCTGGCCCGGGGCCCTCACGATGATCCTGAAGAGATCCGCCCGCGTGCCGCTGGAGGTGACCGGAGGGCAGGATACCGTCGGCCTGCGCTGTCCTTCGCACCCGATGGCGCAGGCGCTCCTGCGGGAATTCGCGCGCATCGGCAGCGGCGCGGTGGCCGCGCCGTCGGCCAACAAGTTCGGCCACGTGAGCCCGACCACCGCGGCGCACGTGCGCGACGAGTTCGGTCCCGATCTCCTCATCCTCGATGGCGGCGCGTGCTCGGTGGGGCTGGAATCGACCATCGTGGACCTGTCGCGCGGCGCGCCCGTGCTCCTGAGGCCGGGCGGTATTTCCCGCGCCGAGATCGAGATGGCGTTGGGCGAAAGGGTGCGCAGCCGCGACAGCGGGGCGCCGCGCGCTTCGGGGACGCTCGCCGCGCACTACGCGCCCCGCACCGCCGTCGCGCTGGTCGATTTCGAGGGGCTCATGGCGGACATCGCGCGGGCGTCGAACGTGGCGGTACTCGCGCTGCAGGAGCCGCCCGCCACGGCGCGCGTAACCGCGTGGATCACGGCGGGCGCGACGCCCGCAGCCTACGCCCACGATCTCTACGCCAACCTGCGCCAGCTCGACGCGAGCGGCGCCAAGCGTATTCTTGTGCAAGCCCCACCGGACATTCCCGGCTGGGAGGCGGTCAACGACCGCCTGATGCGGGCGGCGGCGGGATCGCTGCCGCTGGACGACGAGCCGTAGTCGAGACGAAGGAGGGGCGTCATGCGCATGGGTGCCGCAGCGAGCTTCCTCGCGGGCCTCTGCCTGCTGTGCGTGCATTCCACGCTCCTCGCCCAGCTCCTGCCGCGGGTGCATTCGTCGCCCGAGACCCGCGGCCAGGTGGTCGAAGCGGACGGCGGCCGGCCGGTCGAGGGCGCCATCGTCGTCGCGCGCTGGGACTGGCTGAATTACCGCGCGGCCCTCGAGAACAGCGGCTTTTATGCCTTTGGCGACGCGGTCCACGTGGGCGAGACGCTTACCGATCGCGGCGGCCGCTTTGCCATTCCCTCGTGGGGACCGAAGTCGCGCGTCGGCGGCAAGATGGACGAGGAGGCGCCCAACCTCATCGTCTTCAAGTCGGGCTACGAGCCGTTGCAGCGCGTCCTCGCGGGCGACGCCACGCTGCGGCTGAAGAAGTTCACCGGGACGCAGAAGGAATATGCGCAGGCGATTGCGCGATTGCAGGGAAGCGCGGCTATTCCGGGCTATGGCGCGTCGAAAGGCGGGCTCGGATGGCAGTATCCGGGCGACCACGCGAAAGCGATGCCGCGCATGGTCCTCGCCTTGCATCGCGAGAAGGTGCGCCTGGGCGAAGACGGCGGACCGATCCGCGGGGCCAACCTGATCCATGGCCGCGCCGGCGAGGGCGAGGTGGTGGACGCTTCGCGGCAGCCCGTGGCCCCGGCAATGGTGTGGATCGCGTGGACCATGCGCCGCAGCGACGGCTCGCCCGGCACGCGTCGGCTGGTGCAGGCGAAACGCAGCGGCACCCAGACGGGGGTGAACCGCTTCTACGTATCGCCGTGGCGCCTGCCGGCGCCCGAGCTGCCCGGATGGGAGATCGATCTTGACGCAACGCCGCTGGTGCGTATCTACGCACGCGGCTATCGGCGCAGCGCCGAGATGCCCTGGGACGGGAAGGGCGCTGTGGTTGCGCTGCAGAAGCTGCCGGCGGGGCGCGAGGCTGTTCTCGGGGAAATGCGCGCCATGCGCACCGACATCGACGCGGAGCTTGCGCGGAACTCATCGGACGCGGACCTCGCCGCGCAACGCCTGTTGCTCGAGCAGCTCGGCTACGAATGCCGCGAGATCACGCCCGACCTGCGCGCGGGGATCTGCTATCCCCCGGATTCCCAGGTGGCGCGCTATCTCGACCGCACGCGCGGCAACCCGAGCTTCATGGTCGAGACGGCGGAAGGCGGAACCACCATTCACGTGGTCGCCGCCGGCGGCTCGCACCTCCAGGCGCAGTCGGCGGCGGTGCCCGCGGGCTCGCCGCCCCAGCGTGCGCGTGTGAACGGCTTCACCATCGAGCCCGCGAGATGAAACCCGCTCGCTGCCTTGGCAAGATGATGCTCGCCGCGTGCCTCGGCCTGCCGGTGGCCGCGCACGCGCAACTCACCGAGGCGGAGAAGCAGCTGCTGATGTCGGGCATGTCGGCATCGAGCGCCACCGAGGCCGGCAGGGCGGGCGATGCCGCGGCGCTCGAGCGCATCGTCGCGATCGGCGATCCCGCGCTGGTGCGGGCCTTCGACCATGGCATGCGCCACATGCGTGAGCTCGAGACGATGCCGCCCGCCATCGAGGCGCTGGTGGTGAAGCATTTCGACCATCCGAAGGTCGGCGGCGCGTTGAGGACGATGCAGGTGCGCTATAGGACCCGCGCCCTCTTCGACCTGCACTACGCGCGTGTGCAACAGGCCTACCGCAGCGACGAGCCATCGTTCGGGCAGATCCTGCGCACCGACCAGCCGGGGATCGACGAGCCGCTCCTCGCGATCGCCGCGAGGTTTCCGTCGCCCGCCGGGGAGCCCAACCCGGTGGCCCTGTTCGCGGCGCGTCGCAAGCATCCCGGCGCGGTTCCCCTGCTGATCGCCGAGCTGGAGGGCGCCTATCGCGATCCGAAGGCCGCGCGCCTGCACTACAACAACATCCTCGACCTCCTCGTTGCCTATCCCTCACCCGAGGTGTGGCGCCTCGCGGCCGCGCAGGCCGACCGCCTGCGAAGCGCGGGCCGAGTTTCGGAAGAGGCGCACGCGGCCATTCACCGCAAGCTCGACCCCCTGCTCGCCAATCCGGATGCGGAGCACGCGCGGGTGAAACGCAGGGAGGCCCAGGAGGCCTGGGTGAGGAAGCGCGATGCCGTCACGCCGAACGCCTCCCAGATCGCGCCCCTCAAGGTGACGGCGCCGCGCCGGTATGTCGAGGAGTACGCGGGCTACCTAGAGCGCCTCGAGGCGGCCGCGGCGGACTTTCGCAACGAGGACGTGGAGTACGAGCTCGGCCGCGAGTACGCCGACCTGGGCCTGTTCACGCGCTTCCAGGTGCGCGACGCGGCGCTCGCAGTGCGCTTCCTCGAGAAGGCCGCGAAGGGGCGCGACCTCATGGGCCAGGTCGCTCTCGCCGACACCTACCAGCTCGCGCTGCGCGACAAGGCCCAGGCCCTGCGCGCCTACCAGCTCGCGCTCGCCACGGCCTCGGAGCCGAAAGGTGCGCGGCTCATCACCCCGTACGCCCCGCCCGGCCACCCGATGAACGAGTTCTGGAAGGCATGGATCGAGCAGGAGATCGCGTACCTGCGCACGGGAACGCCTTTCAATGGCCGCGTATCCGAGACGGCGATCGGCGGCTTCTGGGAGGTCATGGGCGTTTGGGCGCGGCTGGGGACGCGGACATTTCCCGAATGGCCGGTGGACCATAGGCAACTCGAGCTTGGGGGCAACGCGCGCGCTTCGCCGCAGGGCTTCGGCGCCGCGCAGGGCCTGGTCGCCGAGCCGCCGCCCGAGACGCTCGATCACAAGGAGCTCGCGGCGCGGCTCGCGCGTGTGCCCGCCTCGCGCGTGGCGCTCATGGTGACGCTGCGCTACATCAGCCTGCTGCCCGATGCCGGCGCGATTCTCGGCGAGCTGGCGCGCAGCGATCCGAGCGGCTTCTGGACCACGATCGCGCTCGGCACCGTCGCCTTCCACGAGCGCGGCGGCGAGTCGACCCGGATGGCGGCGGAGCTCAATGGCGTGGCGGACGCTTTGCCCGGGATGGCTTCGCAGGGCCGCCCGAATGCGCTCGCCGCCGCCGCGCGCCGCCACCTCCAGGCGCGCGAGCTGCGCGTGGTGGGCAAGAAGCCTTGAGTCTCAGGGCATGCGCCGCCGTGCTGCTGGTCGCAGGCTTCGCCGCGCAGGCCCAGGCGCCGGCGGCGCCGATGGCGAGCTCGAATGCGCAAGCCAAGGAGCTTGCCACGCGCCTCGGTCGCGAGCAGAGCCTCGAGGGCCTCGAAACCATCGTCGCCGCGCGCAACGTCGATCTTTTCGCCGCCTACGAGCGAGGGTGGCGCGAGGCGACCGCGGTCCGGCCGCCGCAACCGCTGCCCGCGGCGATCGAGGCGGTGATCGTCAAGCACTACACTGATCCGGTGATGGGTCCCGCGCTGCGCACGCTCTGCAGCGCGAACTGGACGCCCTATCGGACGCGGGCGCTTTTCGATCTCATGTTCGCCGAGTGGCGCTCGGGCAAGGTGCGGCCGTCCACCTACCCGCTACGCGATGCGGTGCTCAGGACGGAGCTCGCCGGGATCGAGCCGCCGCTGGTCGAGTGGCTGCGGGCGCGCGATCCTCCCGGGACCGAGGACATGAAGGCGATCGTCGGATTCCTTGGCCGGCGCGGAAACGAGCCCGCAATACCCGTGCTCGCGGCGCTGCAGGCCCAGGGCGATCGCGGGGTCGAGCAGATGGCGAGCATGGCGCTGCTTGAGATCCGCACGCCCGAAGCCATCGAGGCGGTCCTCGCGCGGCTCGCGTCGCTGCGCGGCCCGGCGGCATCGGGCGCGCAGCGCGAGGACCGGGAGTTCATCGCCGCACGCGTCGCGGAGTTGCCGACCTCGGTGCCGTTGCCCTACGCGCGCTTGCGCGCCGCGCTCCCGGACGGAGTTCGAACCCACTCCCTCGCCTGGCTCGGCGCGCGCAAGGACCCGGACGCGGTGCCCGACGCGCTCGCGGTCCTCGGCGAGACCTCCCATTACCCGCGCTCCCTCGAAGTCCTGGTGGCGAGCGACTCGCCGCAGGTGTGGAAGCAGGCACGCGCGGAAGTTGAGCGCCTCAAGCAGCAGGGGCGTCTGGACGACGGGCAGTACCGCTACGCGAGCACGCTGCTCGACGGGAAGATCGCCGATCCCGAGAAGCATCTCGCCGAAACCCGCCAGCAGCGCCTGGCGCAGGAGCTGCACGATCGCCGCGGCACGCTGTCGAGGGGCCGGACCGAGGCGCAGAAGCTGCGCGCCTCCGATCCTGAGAAGTACGTGGTCGCGATGCGGGAGTATCTCGCGGCGCTGGTGCGCCTCGTGGACGAGTACCGCCAGTTGCCAGCGGCCACGGGTGCCCGCAACGACATCGCCTGGGACTACCTCGACCTCGGCCACTTCGTGCGCTTCCGCCTCAAGCGGCCGCGCGAGTCGCTCGACCTCTATGCGGGATCGCAGCGGGCGGGGGGAAAGCTCGGTGGGTACGGCTTGGCCGACACGCTGCAGTTCGACTTGCGGGATCCGCAGCGGGCGCTTGCCGAGTACCGCAAGCTGCTCGAGGAAGCGTCACCGGCTGCGGTGCAGGCGGGCCTGATGGACCCGGCCGTGGCGGCGTGGGCGCGCCGTTGGCTCGATGCGCAGATCCGCCATCTTTCCTCCGGCAAGAAATTCACCGGGACCATCGGGCCGGAAGACCTGTCGGGCGCGGCGATGTGGCTCTACCTCGGCGCAGCCGCCGGTGGCCGCGAAGACGTCTTCGGCCTCGCGCCGCTGCTGGAGCGCGCGCCGAGCGATCGCCGGGAGGTCGCGCGCGTGCTCGACGCGTTGCCGGTGTCGGGATTCGTTCTGATGCGCACTGCCTCGCTCGTTGGCCTCATGCCCGACGCACGCTCGATCCTCGCGTTCCTCGATCGCCAGGATCCCGCCGGCTATGCGAGCGCCACGCTCTTCGGCGTGGTCGAGATGGCCGAGCGCGGCGCCGAAGGGGGCCAATATGCGCGGCTGCTTCCCGGCGTGCCCGGGCTTGGCGCGCAGCCTTCGCCCATGAGCGAGGCGAAGAAGCGGTTCCTGCGAGAGCGGCGCATCGAGGTCAGGCGATAATGAGGAAACCGCCACGCATCCTGTCAATTCCGTCAGAACCTCGAAAGGCACCGATGAAACCATTCCCCAAGCTCCTGCTCGCGTGCGCGGCTAGCGCCGTCATTGCGGGTTGCGCGCCCCTCGTCACCCAGAGCCCCGGCCAGGGCCTGAGCCCGGTCAACGCGGTCTCCGATGGAGACGACAAGCACCTCATTCTCTTCGGCCATGACGTCGTGAGCTACTTCACCGAGAAGACGCACCGGCCCGGAAACCCGGCGATCAAGAGCGTGCACAAGGGCGTGACGTTCCGGTTTTCCAAGCCCGAGCACAAGGCGTTGTTCGACGCCGCGCCCGACAAGTACCTCCCGCAATACGGCGGCTACTGCGCCAACGGGATCGTCTATGGCATTCCCTGGGGCGGCGATGCGGATAGCTGGGAGATGATCAACGGCAAGCTCTACATCTTCGGCGGGCGTGGCTCGCGCGACGGCTTCCTGCTCGATGTGCCGAAGAACATGGCGCTCGCCGAAAAATACTGGGCCGAGGAGATGAACGGCTCGAACGCGTTCGTACAGCGCACCAAGCGCATGGTCTTCCGCGTGCCGCATTACCTGAGCGGCAAGGAACTCGCGGAGCAGGTCGCGCGCGCGAAGAAGTAAGCTAGCGCTGCGTTTCGAGTCGCAGTTGCTCGACGTGCAATTCCACCACGTCGCCATCCGCGGCGAGGGTGCGCTCTTCGAAGCGGAGCGCGCCCTCATCGGTCGCGGTCAACACGGTGGATGACCGGGTGCCGTAGTCCGCGCCGATGATGAGCGGCGAAGCGAGCCGCCGCTCCCAGGCGATTCCGACCCCCGTATCGGGAAGCTCGCCATCGGACGCGCCCGCGGGATCGGCGAGCGCCGAGAAGAGACGCGGCACGGGATCGGGTTCCCGCAGGGCCTGCTGCATTGCCGTGCGCGCACGCACCACTTTCGGCCAGGGCTCGTCCAGCAAGTGGTTCGAGAGTCCGTGGATGCCCGGCTCGATCGCCCTTGCCTCGGCTTCGCGGCTACCGAAGTACCACAGGCTCGCCCGATCTCCGACGATGAGGTTGAACCCGTTGTATTCGCCCGCCCTCGCCACCAGCGCTGCGAGGAAGGCGCGCGGCGATTCGCCACCCGACAGGTATTCGGTAACGAGGTTGCCGCGCGAACGCGCGGTCGAGCGCTTGTCGCCGGGATCGCGGAAGTTGGTGACGGCGGCAAATCGGCCGGCGCGCGTGACGCCCATCCAGGTGCCGCCCGCCCGCAGGTCGCGGCCGGCGAGGAGGTCCGGGTGCTCCGGCCACCAATGGGCGGGTTGGGTGGGGCGGTCGCGCCATTCGTCGCGGTTGGCGGCGACCACCAGCGGCATGTCAGCGCGCGCCTTCCAGGCGAGAACGATCAGGCACAACGCTCAGCCTTCGGGCGACTTGATCTTGGCGAGATGCTCGGTGTACCGCTGGTTGTCGAAGGGGGTGGACTCGTTCAGCATGCGGCTCATCTCGAGCCGGAGTGCCGCCGCCATCAACTGCAGCGCCTGGCTGTTCGAGGCGCCGGCGTCGATCAGCCGGTCGTAGGTTGCGCGAGCCGCTGGCGGCTCTCCCGTATCGATCTGGCCGAGGATCGTTTCCAGAACCGCGTCCCTGACGGTCTTGTCGTTCATGCGACTCTCCCCTGCGGTGCGCGCGTGAGCCTCATTTTGCCACGTTGCGAGGCGCTCATTTCTTCTCGACCCCCATCACCGCGTCCGGGAGCCAGGTCACGACCTGGGGGAACACGGAGATGATGGCGATCGTCACCACCAGCATCGCGAAAAACGGCAGCGCGGCGCGGGCAATCTCGTTGGAATCCTTGCCGGTCATGTTCTGCAGCACGAAGAGGTTGAATCCCACGGGCGGCGTGACCTCGGCGATCTCCACCAGCAGGACGATGAAGATTCCGAACCAGACCAGGTCGAAGCCCGCCTTCTGGATCATCGGCAGCACGATCGCCGCGGTGAGCACGATCATCGAGATGCCGTCGAGCGCCATGCCGAGCACGATGTAGAAAACCGCCAGCGTGGCGATAAGCGTGATGGGTGACAGGCCGAGGGAGGCGACCCATTCGGCAAGCGCGCGCGGGATTCCGGTGAAACCCATGGCGAGGCTCAGGTATGACGCGCCTGCGAGGATGAACATGATCATGCAGGACACACGGGTGGCGGAAAGCAGGCTGTCGCGGAAGCTTCCCCAGGTGAGCGAGCCGCTCCACCACGCGATGGCGAGCGAGCCGAGGACGCCATAGGCGGCGCACTCGGTGGCGCTCGCGATGCCTTTCACCAGCACCCATATCATGAGCACGATCAGGAGCGTGACCGGGATCAGGTTCCCGGAGGCTTTCACCTTCGCCGCGAAGCTCATCCTCGGGCCTGCAGGCGGAGTCTTCTCGGGATTGGCCAGCGCCCACACGACGATGTAGCCGGAGAAGAGAACCATCAGGATCAGGCCGGGAATGAAACCGGCGAGGAACACGCGGATGATCGAAGCGTCGGCCGCCACCGCGTAGACCACCATGGTGATCGAGGGCGGGATGAGGATCCCGAGGGTGCCGGCGGTGGCGAGCGAGCCGAGGGCGACCTTCTCGTCGTAGCCGCGCTTCATCAGCTCGGGGAGCGCCACCTGGGAGATGGTCGCGCAGGTTGCGGCCGACGAGCCCGACACCGAGCCGAAGATGCCGCAGCCGATGATGTTGACGTGCATCAGGCGCCCGGGGATGCGGTCCAGCCAGGGTGCCAGCCCATCGAACATCTCGCGCGACAGGCGGGTGCGGAACAGGATCTCGCCCATCCAGATGAACATCGGCAGCGCGGCGAGCGTCCACGAGGCGCCCGAGCTCCAGAAAGCGGTGAACAGGTTCTTGCCGGGAGGGGTGCCGGTGAAGAGCGCGAGGCCGACGAAGCCGACGATCGCGAGGGTCATGGCGATCCACACGCCGCCGGCAAGCAGCAGCAGCATCACGAAGAGCAGCAGGCCGGCGATCTCGATCAGGCCCACGCTTAGATGTCCTCGCTGAAGTCGCCGCGTGCGTGGCGTTCTTCCGCCGCGGTCACGTAGAGCGGCCGCTCGCCGCGTATCACCGCCACCAGCTGCTCGACCACCGCGATGAACAGCAACGCCGCGCCCACCGAGAATGACAGCTGCGGAATCCAGATCGGCACGATGATGACGCCGGTGGACACCTCCTTGTACTTCCAGCTCTCGTAGACGTAGCGCACCGCCCAGTAGGAGAGGTAGCCGGTGAATACCGCGCCGATCGTGAGCGAAGCCACCTCGAAGGCCCGGCGCGCGCGCGGCCCCAGGTGCTCGATCAGGAGCGTCACGCGCACGAAATCGCCGTGGCGGAAGGTGTGCGCGAGCGCCAGGAAGAAGGCGGCGGCACAGAACCACGCCACCAGGTCGTCGGTGCCGCCGGTGCGCATGCTGAGCTCGCGCATCACCGTCTGCGCGATCATCAGCACGAAGATGCCGAAAACGAAAAACGCCGCGAGGTATCCCGCGGCGTCATAGGCGAAGGCGAGCGCCTTGCGCACGCTATCTCACCTCCTGTAGGCGTCGACGATGCCCTGGCCGTCCGCGCCCGCGCCCTTCACCCAATCGGAGGTCATCGTGTCGCCGATCTTCTTGAGGTCCGACTGCAGCGCCGCCGTCGGCGGGGCCACCGTCATGCCGTTCTTGGCGAGCTGCTCGAGGTAGAACTTGGTCTTCTCCTCGCTTACCTTCCAGCCGCGGGTCTCGGCCTCGGCGGCGCACTTGAGCACTGCGGCCTGGCTGGCCTTGTCGAGGGCGTCGAACGCCTGCTGGCTCACGAACACGATGTTCTTCGGGATCCAGGCCTGCGTGTCGTAGTAGTACTTCACGTGCTCCCAGGCCTTGGTGTCGTAGCCGGTTGCCCCGGAGGTGATGTTCGCATTGACGACGCCGGTGGTCATCGCCTGCGCAAGCTCGGCCGCCTGCACGGTCACCGGCTGCGCGCCGACCAGCTCGGCGATCTTGGATGTAGCCGGGTTGTAGGCGCGCATCTTGAGGCCTTTCATGTCGGCCACGGTCGCGAGCGGCTTGTTGGAATAGATCCCCTGGGGTGGCCATGGCACCGAGTAGAGAACCTTCATGCCTTGCTTGGCGAAGCGCTCCTCGAGGGGCTTGCGGGACACTTTCCAGAGCTTGGCGGCATCGGCGAAGCTGGTGGCGAGGAACGGGACGGAATCCACGCCGAACACCGGGTCTTCGTTGGAATACAGCGAGATCAGGATCTCGCCGATCTGCGCCTGGCCACTTTGCACCGCGCGCTTGATCTCGGGCGCCTTGAAGAGCGAGGCACCAGGGTGCACCTGGATCTTGAGCTTCCCGCCGGTGGCCTTGTCGACGTCACTGGCGAACTGGACCACGTTCTCGGTGTGGAAGTTGGTGGCGCCATAGGCCGTGGGCAGGTCCCACTTGGTTTGGGCAGCGGCAACGGCAGAAAAGGCGGAGAGTGCCGCGACCGCGGCGGCCTGGACGATCTTCATGGGGGGATTCCTCCTGGTGGGTCTGACGCAAGCTAGCAAAGGCAGTAGCGCGTGTCAAAATGGCGCAATTCCCTGGGACACAGATGATCACAGATAAACACGGGTGGCGTGTGGGCGTCCTGGCGAAGGAAGATCCTTGAACGCCGCTGAGCGCTGGCAGTTCTGGATCGATCGCGGCGGCACGTTTACCGACATCGTCGCCCGTGACCCGGGCGGAGCCATCCACACCCACAAGCTGCTCTCGGAGAACCCCGAGCAATACCGCGACGCGGCGATTGCCGGCATCCGCCACTTTCTCGGCGTGCCCCCCGGCGGGCCGATTCCCGTCGAGAAGATCGACGCGGTGAAGTTGGGAACCACCGTCGCCACCAACGCCCTGCTCGAGCGCAAGGGCGAGCCCACGGTGCTGTTCATCACCCGCGGCTTCCGCGACCAGCTGCGCATCGCCTACCAGAACCGGCCGCGCATCTTCGACCGCAACATCAAGCTGCCGGAGCTGCTCTACGGGCACGTGGTGGAAGTGGACGAACGCATGGGCGCGCGCGGCGAGGTGGTGCGCGAGCTCGATGAGGGCCAGGTGCTGCGGGACCTCGGGCGCCTGCGTGCGCAGGGCCTGCGATCGATCGCGATCGTGTTGCTCCACGGCTATCGCTACCCGGCCCACGAGGCGCGCGTGGCACAGCTCGCGCGCGAGGCCGGTTTCGAGCAGGTTTCGGTTTCCCACGCGGTGAGTCCGCTGATGAAGATCGTCTCGCGCGGGGACACGACCGTGGTGGATGCGTACCTGTCGCCGATATTGCGGCGCTACGTGGACCAGGTCGCCGGGGAACTGCCCGGAGCGCAGCTCATGTTCATGCAGTCCAACGGCGGGCTGACCGACGCACATCGGTTCCAGGGCAAGGACTCGATTCTCTCGGGGCCGGCCGGCGGGATCGTGGGCATGGTGAGCACTTCGGAGGCCGCGGGATTCAGCAAGGTGATCGGCTTCGACATGGGCGGCACCTCGACCGACGTGTCGCATTACGCCGGCACCCTCGAGCGCGAGTTCGAGACCCAGGTGGCGGGAGTGCGGATGCGCGCGCCGATGATGTCGATCCACACCATCGCGGCGGGCGGGGGCTCGATTCTCTCCTTCGACGGCCAGCGCCAGCGGGTCGGCCCCGCTTCGGCGGGCGCCAACCCGGGCCCGGCAAGCTATCGTCGCGGCGGTCCGCTCACGGTGACCGACTGCAACGTGATGCTCGGCAAGATCCAGCCTGCGTTCTTTCCCAAGGTGTTCGGACCCAACGGTGACGAGGCGCTCGACGCGGACGTGGTCCGCCACAAGTTTGCAGGGCTCGCCGCGCAGATCGCCGAGGGCACCGGCACGCCGCAATCGCCGGCGGCGGTCGCCGAGGGGTACCTTCGGATCGCGGTGGCCAACATGGCCAATGCGATCAAGTTCATCTCGGTGCAGCGCGGCCACGACGTGACCGAATACACGCTCGCGTGCTTTGGTGGCGCCGGCGGGCAGCATGCCTGCCTCGTGGCGGACGAGCTGGGCATGACGAGTGTGTACATCCACCCGCTCGCGGGGGTGCTATCGGCCTATGGAATGGGCCTCGCAAAGGTGCGCGCGCTGCGCGAGGAGGCGGTGGAGCGGCGCCTCGATCTGCCCGCGATGGTGGACGTCGAGGAGAAGTGCATCCGCCTGGCCAAAGCGTGCGTGGACGAGCTCAAAAACCAGGGCGCGCTGGTCGAGCGCATCGAGAAGCGCACGCACCTGAAGTACGAGGGCACCGACACCTCGCTTGCGGTCGAGCTCGGAACGCCGGAGTCGATGCGCGCGGAATTCGAGGGCCTCTATCGAGGCCGTTTCAGCTTCCTCATGCCCGACCGCGCCCTGGTGGTCGAGGCGGTTTCGGTGGAGGCGATCGCGAAGGCAACGGCTGAAGCCGCGGACGCACGTCCGGCAGCCCGCGCTCCCGAGCCAGCGGGGCGATCATCCCAGCCGGTTGCCCGCGTTTCCATGACCAGTGGCGGGTCGGCCCACGACACGCCGGTCTACATTCGCGAGGAGCTGCACCCCGGTGCCCGAATCGCCGGCCCGGCGATCATCGCGGAGAAAAACGCCACCACCGTGATCGAGCCCGAGTGGCAGGCGAGGGTGACCGGCCAGGACCACCTGGTGCTCGAGCGCGTGGTGCCGCGCCAGTCGCGCTTCGCGCTGGGGACCACCGCCGACCCGGTGATGCTGGAAGTGTTCAACAACCTCTTCATGTCGATCGCCGAGCAGATGGGCGTGCGCCTGGCGCAGACCGCGTACTCGGTGAACATCAAGGAGCGCCTCGACTTCTCCTGCGCCCTGTTCGACGCCGACGGCAACCTGATCGCCAACGCGCCGCACATGCCGGTGCACCTCGGCTCCATGGGCGAGAGCATTAAGACGGTCATCGCCAAGAACGCCGGGAAAATGAAGGCGGGCGACGTCTACGTGCTGAACGATCCCTACAACGGCGGCACCCACCTGCCCGACGTGACGGTGATCTCGCCGGTGTTCGCGGAAAGGGGCGAGGGGAAAGGGGCGAGGGG
>JANNKG010000451.1:0-1542 GCA_031396185.1 Burkholderiales bacterium
CCCGCGCGAGCGCGGCCAGTGCCCTTCTGGCGCCACGGCTTTTTCGTGGAGTGGCGCACTTCCGCGCGCGTCTTCTGCGCGCGCGTTCCCTGGCGGCCATTGGCGTTGTAAGCGACCACCACCTGGTGTACCAGCGCCTCGTTGTATTCGCGGCCGAACAGGGTCTCGGAGGCGTCGACGGACTTCTGCGCCTCGCCCTTCTCGTTGATGACCTTGAGTTCCATTATTTGGCTCCCTTTGCCGCCGCCTTGGGCGTCACCGGCGCCTTGCGCACCCGGGTCTTCACGCTGAGGCGGACGATGACGGCGCAGTTCTTCGCGCCCGGAACCGAACCCTTCACCATGATGAGCGAGCGCTCCGCGTCGACGCGGGCGATCTCGAGCAGCTGGATGGTGCGGCTTACGTTGCCGAGCTGGCCCGCCATGCGCTTGCCCGGGAAAACGCGACCGGGGTCCTGCGCCATGCCGATGGAGCCGGCGCTGTTGTGAGAGAGCGAGTTGCCGTGGGAGGCGCGGTTCGACGAGAAGTGGTGGCGCTTGATGACGCCGGAGAAACCCTTGCCGATCGTGGTGCCCGAGACATCGACCTTCTGGCCCGCCTCGAACATGTCCACCTTGAGCTCGACGCCCGCCTTCAGCTCGCCCACCTTGTCGGCGGCGACGCGGAACTCGCGCAGCTCCGAGCCGGCCTCGACGCCCGCCTTCGCAAAGTGGCCAGCCATCGCCTTGGTCACGCGGGTAGCGCGGCGCTTGCCGAACGCCACCTGCACCGCGACGTAGCCGTCGGATTCCTGGGACTTGACCTGCGCGACGCGGTTGCCGCTGCAGTCGAGGACCGTCACGGGGACCGAAGTGCCGTCGTCCTTGAAGATTCGCATCATGCCGACCTTGCGGCCGACGAGACCGAGACTCATATCCGTTTCCTTTCTCTATTTGCCCGTGGGTGCGCAGTTGTCGCCACTCCAACCACGGTGCCGGCAACGATTGGCCAGCCCTTCGCTCGTGTGCCGGGCCGCGTTACATCCGCCAGCCGGCGCAGTAAAACCGTCAATTATACAGCAATTTAAAGCTTGATTTCCACATCCACGCCGGCCGGGAGGTCGAGCTTCATCAACGCATCAACGGTCTTGTCGGTCGGCTCGATGATGTCCATGAGGCGCAGGTGCGTGCGAATCTCGAACTGGTCGCGCGACGTCTTGTTCTTGTGCGGCGAGCGCAGGATATCGAACCGCTCGATGCGCGTGGGCATGGGCACCGGGCCCTTGACCACGGCGCCGGTACGCTTGGCGGTTTCGACGATCTCGAGGGCCGACTGGTCGATCAGCTTGTAGTCGAACGCCTTGAGGCGGATGCGGATCTTCTGTTTCGCGGGGGCTTGAGCCATTGGATGGTCTTTCTGCGGACTACTCGAGAATCTTGGAAACGACGCCTGCGCCGACGGTGCGGCCGCCTTCGCGGATCGCAAAGCGCAGCCCCTCCTCCATCGCGATGGGGGCGATCAGCGTCACCGTCATCTTGATGTTGTCGCCCGGCATCACCATCT
>JANNKG010000476.1:0-13070 GCA_031396185.1 Burkholderiales bacterium
TTGGGGTCCTCGTCGAGAGGGCCGGTCCCTCCCCTGAAGAAGATCGGAGAAGCTCAAGGAGTTGGCGAGGTGGTGTCCCCGAGCCCACGCATCCCGGTAGATGTTTAGGGGTAGGCCCGGGTCGACGAGGACCCCGGATTCGATGAGAGGCGATCACGCTTGCCCTGCTTTGGCCAAGCTGCCGTTACCTTTCGCGCACCAACCGTAACCTGGCGCCATTTTGGCGGGCGTAGCATCGCGGCGATGAAGAGACCCGGTTTCCTGCTCGCGCTCGCGGCCGCCGCGTGCGCCCACCAGCCCTCAATGGACGCCCCCGCATCGCTCGCAGCCGCCGAGACTTCCTTCGCTGCCCACTCGGTGCGCGAAGACATGCGCGCCGCGTTTCTCGCCCATTTCGCGGTCGACGGCTTGTTCGTGCGCTCCGGCTGGATCGTGAGCAACGACTGGCTGCGCGACCGCCCTGCCCCGGCGATCGTGCTCGACTGGCGGCCGCAGTACGTCGAGGTCGCGCGCTCGGGCGAGCTTGGTCTTTCCACCGGCCCGACGCGAATCACCAGCAAGACCGATGCCTCGGCTGCGCCCAGCTACGGCCAGTACGTCTCGGTCTGGCGCCGTGAAGGTGCGGGGCCGTGGAAGGTGGCCGTGGACCTGGGCATCTCTCACCCGGAACCTTCGCTGTGGCAGGAACCTCTTGAAGCGCGAACGACACCGCCTGCGGCCGTGGCGCAGGGCGACGGGATTGCGGCGGCCGAGGCGCGCTTTGCGCGCGTTGCAGCGCAACTCGGCTCGCGCGCCGCCTACGATGCCCATGGCGCGCGCGACCTGCGCCATTACCGCACCGGCTACGCCCCCGCCAGGAGCCTCGCCGTGGCGCTCGCCGCCGGCGCCGTGGACAACGACAAGCTCGATTGGACGGTCGAACGCATCGAGACTGCGCGCTCCGGCGAATTCGGCTACGCGCGCGGGCGCTACGCGGCGGTCGGCGCGCCGCAAGACCCGTCAGGATGGTTCCTGCGTGTTTGGCGGCAGGAACGCGATGGCTGGCGCATCGTGCTGGACGTGACCAACCCGGCGCCGAAGAAGTAGAACCTCAGGGCGGCAGGCCCTCGTACAGGCGCACCACCCGCTCCATCGACTCGAAAATGTGGTCCCCGGACTTGGCGATGAATTCCATCTGGCGCACGCTGCCGCGCCCGGCCTCGAGCTCCTGCGCGGCCGCCAGCAGGAATGCCATCTGGCCCTCGACGACCTGCAGCTCGGTATCGATCTCCGGCGTGTTGGCGGAGGCGCTGCGCAGCTTGTCGATCGTTGCCCGCAGTTGCGACGACGACTGCGCCAGGGCCGATGCCAGGGCCGCGTCGCGCAGCCCCCAACGGCGCAACAAGTGCAGGCGCGCGACGCGCTGCGACAAGGTCGCGGCGTGCGCGGCCTCGAGCGCAAGCCGTCCGGTGCCGCGCCGCCCCGGCTCGTGGATGGAGCGCGCGCCCTTCGCGGCGATCCAGGCAACCTCTTCGGCGCGCTCGGAGAGGCGCTTGGCGTGCTCGCGGCTGGGAGGCTTGAGCGCCCAGCCGCGGTAATCCACCCACAACAGGCGCAGCAAGACGTAGTTGTCACGGACTTCCGGGGTCGAAGCACGTGACGTCGCCGCACGCAACGTCGACTCGAAGTCTCGAATCGCCTCCGGCATCGCGCGGCGGCTGCGATCGGTAAGCACGCCCTGGCCGAGTTGCGCATGCAACTTTGCAATGCGCTCGGCCAGTGCCTCCAGGCGCATCTCCGGCTGCTGCGACGCCACCGGCCCCGCGACGATCGCAAGGATGGCGGCGGCACAGGCCCGGGTGAGCATCACGCGGGCGCGAAGCCGCCGGGCACGATGCCGGCCACGCCTACTTGCCGGGCGGCTGTTTCTTGCCTCCGGCCTTCTCGCAAGTGCCCTTGGGCACGTACTTCCATTCATCCGGCGCGCCGTCCTTCTTCGACTTGCCCGCGCAGGTGTGCGCCGGCGTGCCACAGTCGTTCTGCCCGGCCTTGGCGATGCCGTAGCATTTCTCCTTCTCGCCCTTCGAATCCTGGGCGGTCGCGGACGGGTTCAGGCCCGCTGCGAGCAGACCAGCCAGGGCGGATTGCAGCAGTTTTCTTCGGCTATTCGCGTTCATGGCGTTGGGATCTCCGATTGCTTGAGAGCTAGTCCTGCGTGCGGAACTTTTCCGACGCCTGGTGCAGGAATTTAAGCTGCGAATCAAAATTGCGGCACATGAAGCACTGGTCGAGGTGGCCCTGGAGGGATTGCAACTCGTCCGCCGTCAGGCGCCGTTCGTACGCAATCGAGAGCAAACGCGAGGCCTCCCGGCAGTTGACGCTATCGGCCACCAGCTTCCTTTCCGAACCAGTTCTTTTCGAGGCACGCGCGCAGGGCAAGCCGCGAGCGATGCAGGATCACCCAGCAGTTGGACGCGGTGATGCCCTCGTCCTTACAGATCGCCTCGGTGTCTTCGCCGAGGACCTCACGCTTGAAGAATACGCGTGATCCGGCCTGGGGCAGGCGGGCGAGGCAGCGCTCGAACGCCTCCCAGAAGCGACGCTGGTCGAGCGCTGCCTCGGGGTTGCTCCACGCCTGGGGGGGCTCGCGCCAGTGGCCGGTCCCGTCGAACAGTTCGTCCAGCCAGGCATCGTCTTCGGAGGTGGTGCCCTCGTCGAACTCGACATGGGATCGCTCGGCCATCGCGCGGCGCTGCAGGTCGATCACCTTGAAGCGCAGGATCGACGTGAGCCAGGTGCGCAACGACGACTTGCCGGCGAAGGTGGCGATGCTCTCCAGGGCCGCGAGCAAAGCCTCCTGGACCGCCTCCTCGGCCATCTGGCGATCCCGCAGCTGGGCCAGCGCGTAGCGCACCAGATACGGCCGGTGGCTCTCGATCTCGGCGAATCGCGGGTCCGTTAGGGGTGCATGCGGTGGCATTTTCCCCTGAATCTTACCACCCGGGCCGCTGCGGATCGGGCCGGCAACCGGGCGACAGGAACGCGTTTTCCCAGCTTAGAATAGCGGTCCCTATCGCGCCCCGATCCCAATGCCCGCCAAGCTCACGTCCGCACAGAAGGCCGAGGTCCTCATCGAGGCCCTTCCCTACATCCAGAAATTCTACGACCGCACCATCGTCATCAAGTACGGCGGAAACGCGATGACCGACGTGGCACTGCAGGAAGACTTCGCCGAGGACGTGGTGCTGCTGAAGCTGATCGGCATGAACCCGGTCGTGGTGCACGGCGCCGGCCCCCAGATTGGCGCGCTGCTGCAGAAGCTCGGCAAGCAGAGCGAGTTCATCCAGGGGATGCGCGTCACCGACGAGGAGACGCTCGACGTGGTCGAGATGGTGCTCGGCGGCCTCATCAACCAGGAGATCGTCACCCTCATCAACAAGGCGGGCGGCAAGGCGGTCGGCCTCACCGGCAAGGACGGCCACTTCATCCATGCGCGCCGGCTCAAGGTCGCGAGCAAGGAAAACAAGAAGAAGAAGATCGACGTGGGCCTGGTGGGCGAGATCGTGCGCATCGACCCGGAGATCATCCAGCTGCTCGATACGCGCGACTTCATTCCGGTGATCGCTCCGCTGGGCGTCGACGAGAGGGGAACCGCCTACAACATCAACGCCGACATTGCCGCCGGAAAGCTCGCCATCACCCTCCAGGCCGAAAAGCTGATGCTGCTCACCAACACCACCGGCGTCCTCGACAAGGAAGGCAAGGTGGTGACCGGCCTTACGGCGAAGAAGGTGAAGGAGATGATCGACGACGGGACCATCTCCGGGGGCATGCTGCCCAAGGTCGAGTGCGCGCTCGACGCGGTTCGCAACGGCGTGAAGAGCGCGCACATCATCGATGGGCGCGTCTCCCACGCGCTGTTGCTGGAAGTGCTGACCAGCTCGGGCGTCGGCACGCTGATTCGCGGCGCGGCGGCGAATCGCGTGAGTCACCGCTAGGACCCGATCCCAAACCCAAAACGTGTCGTACGTACCGCCCCGACTACGCTAGATATTCTTACCGCGACAGGCGCGCCGCGAGGGCCACGTGATCCGATAGCCGCGACCAGGGCGCGCCAGAAAGGCGTTGCACGCTGTCGACGTTCAGGTCGCGCACATAGATGCGATCGAGCGTGAAGAACGGCATCTGCGCCGGATAGCTGCGGGCGAGGCGGCCCTCGGTGCGCTCGAAGACTTCGTAGAGACCGAGCTCGACCGCCAGGTAATCGCTCGCCTTCTTCTGCCAATCGTTGAAATCGCCCGCCACGACCAGGGGCCCCTTCTTCGGCACGGCGGCGCGGATGCGCTCGACCATCCATTCGAGCTGGAAGCGCCGGCTCCTCGCCCACAGGCCCAGGTGCACGTTGATGCAATGCAACGGCTCCTTCCAGCCGCCGATCTGCACCTCGCAGTGCAGCAGGCCGCGGCTTTCGATCGGGTGGTGCGAAATATCGATGTTCTCCCAGACCGGGATCGGGTGCCGGCTCACCACCGCGTTGCCGTGGTGGCCATCCTGGTAGACCGCGTTCATGCCGTAGACGGAATGGCAGCCCTCGTGGGTGAGGAATTCGTGTTGCGAGACCCCCGGCCAGGTCAGGTGGCGACGCGCATTCTTCTCGTCCTTCCCCTGCACTTCCTGCAGGAACGCCACGTCGGCGTCGAGCGTCTTCAGGCCGTCCTTGATGCCGTGCAGGACGAGGCGCTTGTTGAACTGGCTCAAGCCCTTGTGGATGTTGTAGGTCACGACCGTGACGGCGCCATCGCGGGACATCTATTGGACCTTGTTCCTCTCGGGAAGCATCAATATCGCCGCGCGGTTGCTCCAGGAAAACACGCGCTCGGCGGCGTCCTTCCAGGGCACCCACTGGGCTTTCAGGTGCTCGCGCGGTGCGACGCGAACGGCTTGGGTTTCGGGCAGCTGCAGTCCGAACACATGCTCCGTATTGTGGGTTACGCCGGGCGCATAGCGGTGGCGCCATACAGGATAGATTTCGAAGACGTTCTGCAAGTTCCATTCCTGCAGCTCGAAGCGTGTCGCGTCCAGCCCGGTTTCCTCCCCAACCTCGCGAATGGCCGTCTCGCGCAGCCCCTCACCGGGCTGCTGGCTGCCGGTCACCGACTGCCAGGAACCCGGGCGGTCGGCGCGTTCGAGGAGCAGCACCTCGAGGGCCGGCGTGTAGATGACGACCAGGGTCGAGACCGGGACCTTGGGCTCCGCCATGGGCTTACGCGCGCATGCGCGCGGTGACCGGGCCGTCACCGGAGAAATATGCGTGGGGCATGTCGCGGGTGCGGTGCTGGGCCACGGGATGGCCCGAGCGGTCCACGCCGATGATGCCGACGTCCGCGTCGAAGTCGCGCCCAAGCCGCTCGAGCTCGCGGCGAATCGCCTCGGCCAGCGGGGCCCCGCCCTCCACCTCCTCGGAAATCGCGCGCGTGGACAGCGAACGCAGCACGTACTCGCCGGTTCCGGTCGCCGATGCCGCCACGTGGCGCGAGGCGTAGTTTCCCGCCCCGCAAACCGGAGAATCGCCGACGCGCCCGACGAGCTTCAGGGTGACACCGCCCGTCGATGTCGCCGCGGCGAGAATCCCGCTCGCGTCCACGGCGGCGGCGCCGACCGTGCCTCCGGCATATTCGGGGTGCTCCTGGAGAAAGCGGCGCATCTTGAGGCCGTGCCGGCCGAGCAACTCACCGACGCGCGCACGCTTGTCCTGCCAATCGGCCCGGCGCTCGGGAGTCACCGGGTCGTGGTCGCCAAAACCCATGATGCGCGCGAAGCGTTGCGCGCCCTCCCCGGCAAGCATCGCGTGGTCGGTCTCCTCCATCACCTTGCGTGCGACCAGCACCGGATTCCTCACCCGCTGCAACGCGCACACCGCGCCCATTCGCCGGTGGCCGCTCTCCATCACGGAGGCGTCGAGCTCGCAGAAGCCGTCGAAGTTGAGGACCGCCCCCGTACCGGCGTTGAAGATCGGGTTGTCCTCGAGGATCACGACGGTGGCGCACACCGCGTCGACGGCGGTCCCGCCGCCCAGCAGGATCGCGCGGCCGGCTTCCACGGCGGCGCCCATGCCGTCGATGGCGTCCTGCTCGGAGCCGGGGCGCCAGTTGCCGGCGCCCCCGTGGGCGATGAGCGCCGAAGTCACTTCACCTTCTCCGCGACGTCGCCAGCGGTCGCTGCAGGCGCGGCATTGCGCAGCCGGATGTGCAGTTCCCGCAGCTGCTTCTCGGTCACGACGCTGGGGGCCTCGACCATCAGGTCCTGGCCGCGCTGCGTCTTCGGGAATGCGATCACGTCCCGGATCTGGTCCACGCCCGCCATCATCGCGACCATCCGGTCGAAGCCGAATGCGATTCCGCCGTGGGGCGGCGCGCCATAGCCGAGCGCCTCGAGGAGAAAGCCGAACTTGGCGCGCTGCTCGGCCTCACCGATGCCCAGCACCTCGAACTGCTTCGCCTGCACGGAGGCTGCGTGGATCCGCACCGAACCGCCGCCAATCTCCCAGCCGTTCAACGCGATGTCGTAAGCCTTGGCGAGCACGCGGCCCGGGTCCGTGCCCATGAACTCGACATGCTCGTCCTTCGGTGCGGTGAACGGGTGGTGGGCCGCGGCCCAGCGGTGGTTTTGCTCGTCGTACTCGTACGCCGGGAAATCCAGCACCCAGACCGGGCGCCAGCCGGCCTCGGCATGGCCCTTCTCGTGGCCGACCTTCTGGCGCAGCGCTCCGAGGGCGTCGTTGACGATCTTGCGCCGGTCGGCGCCGAAGAAGATCACGTCCCCCGCCACCGCCCCGGTACGCTCGATGATCTTGCCGAGGATCTCCGCCGACAGGAATTTCACGATCGGGGACTGCAGGCCTTCCTCGTTCAGCTTGGCGGGATCGTTCACGCGGATGTACGCGAGGCCCCTGGCTCCATAGATCGCGACGAACGGCGTAAGGTCGTCGAGCTCCTTGCGCGTGAACTGCTCGTTGCCGCCCGGCACCCGCAACGCGGCGACGCGCCCGTCCTTGAGCTCGGCGGCGGACCGGAATACCTTGAATCCGCAGTCGCGCATGAGGTCGGTCAACTCGGTGAGCTCGAGCTTCACCCGCAGGTCGGGCTTGTCGCTGCCGTAGCGCGACGTAGCCTCCGCGTATGCCAGGCGCGGGAATGCGCCGAGGTCGACGCCGAGCACCTCCTTCCAGACGTGGCGCACTAGGCCTTCCATCAGGTCCTGGATCTCGCGCTCGGTGAGGAACGACGTCTCGACGTCGATCTGGGTGAACTCCGGCTGGCGGTCCGCCCTCAGGTCCTCGTCGCGGAAGCACTTCACGATCTGGTAGTAGCGGTCGAAGCCCGAGACCATGAGCAACTGCTTGAAGAGCTGCGGCGACTGCGGCAGCGCGTAGAACTGGCCGTCGTGCAGGCGCGAGGGCACGAGGAACTCCCGCGCGCCCTCGGGCGTCGACTTGTACAGGATCGGTGTCTCGACCTCGATGAAGCCGTGTGAATCAAGGAAACCGCGGGTCGCGCGCGAGGCGGCGTGGCGCAGCTTTAGCGCGCGTTGCATCGGCTCACGCCGCAAGTCCAGGTAGCGGTACTTGAGGCGCACCTCCTCGGACAGGTGCTCCTCGTCGATCATGAAGGGCGGGGTGACCGAGGGGTTGAGCACTTCGAGCTCGTGCGCAAGCACCTCGACCTCGCCGCTATCGAGGTTCGCGTTTACGGTTCCCTCGGGCCGGCGGCGTACGAGGCCGGTGACGCGAAGCACGAACTCGTTGCGCACCTGGTCGGCAGTCGCGAATGTCGCGGCGCGATCGGGATCGCATACGACCTGCACCAGGCCCTCTCGATCGCGCAGGTCGATGAAGATCACGCCGCCGTGATCGCGCCGGCGATGCGCCCATCCGTAGAGTGTCACGACCTGGCCGAGGTATCGGGTGTCGGTGCTGCCGCAGTAGTCGGTGCGCATATTTGGTCTGTCACCCCCGCGGGAGCGGGGTCCAATTGACTTGGGTCCCCGTCGTCACGAGGACGGCGGCGTTATCCGGTTCGTAGGGCGATTCCGATGCGCGGCCGGCTCGGCCACGCCCATCGAGATGATGTACTTGAGGGCCGCGTCGACGCTCATCTCCAGTTCGATGGTCTCCGAGCGCGGCACGACAAGGAAGAAGCCGGCGGTGATGTTGGGGGTGGTGGGCACGAATACCGAGATCTGCTCGCGCCCGAGGATCTCGGCCAGTTCGTTCGCGGGCGCCCCGGTGACGAGCGCCACGGTCCAGGCTCCCGCGTGCGGGTAGCGCACCAGCACTGCCCGGCGGAACGCCTTTCCCTCGGGGGAGAACAGGGTATCGCTGATCTGCTTCACGCCGCCGTAGATCGAACGCACGATCGGAATGCGCGTGAGGATGGCGTGGCCGAAGTCGAGCAGTTTCTGGCCGACGAAGTTCGCCGCAAGCGCCCCCGTGGCCAGCACGATCGCGAAGGTGAGGATGATCCCCAGGCCGGGAACGTGAAACCCGAACAGCGCGTCGCTGCGGTAGGCCTCGGGCAGCAGCAGCAGCGACTGGTCCATGACGTCGACCAGCAGCTTCAACACCCACAACGTGATGCCGAGCGGGATCCAGACGAGGAGCCCCGCGACGAAGTAGCGCCTGACGGTGTGCATCTAGGGCTTGGCCGGTCCCGCGGAACCCGCGCCGCTGCCGCCACCGTCAACTTTGGTTGCCGCCTTGCCCTCGGCCCTGCTCTCCGACTTTCCTTCAGCCTTCCCCTGCGACTTGCCCTCGGGCTTGCTCTCCGACTTTCTCTCGGACTTGCCTTCCGACTTGCTCTCGGACTTGCCTTCCGAATTGCCCTCGGCCTTGCTCTCCGACTTTCCGACCGGGGCGTCGGCGGGCTTCGACTCGCTTTTCGCATCCGCGGCCTTGACGGGAGCCGCCCCGGAGTTGCGGAAGTCGGTCGCATACCAACCGCTGCCCTTCAGCTGGAATCCTGCGGCGGTGAGCATCTTGGAAAACGTAGGCTTGCCGCATGCGCTGCAGACGGTGAGAGTCGCGTCGCTCAGCCTCTGCAGGAACTCCTGCTGGTGCCCACAGCTCGAGCAACGGTACTCATAGATCGGCATGGCCGCTTCCCGTGTCTGAAATCATGAATTTCACATTTTAACAGAGGCACTTGGCGCATTTGTGCAGCGCGTCAATAAATCACTCGCGCGCCTCGGCCCGGCGGCGGCGATTGGCGAAGAATCCGCCAGCCGCGAGCACCCCTGCCATGGTGAGGAACACCGGCGTCATGCCGAGCGCGGCGCCGACGCCCCCGAAAGCGAGCGGCAGGACGGTGTGGCTTGCATTGAGCACCACGGAGCGCACGCCAACGGCCTCGGCGGCGCGTCCCGCGGGCGCCTTGGCATAGAGCAGCGACATGATCGAGGGTTGGGTAGCGCCGAGCCCTACCCCGAGCAGGAAGGCGGTCGCCGCCAGCAACGGCACGGTGTCCCCCATCGGAAACAGCGCGTAGGCAAAGCAAGCGATGCCCATCGCCGTGGTGATCATCGTCCACTCGCGCAGGTGCCTCGAGATCCACGGCAGGAAGATCCGGATCAGGAAAGTCGCGAATGCAAACGCGCCGAGGATCAGCCCGATGGTCGAGGCCGATAGGCCGATCGACGTACCGTAGATCGGCATCACGAAAACGAACAGGTCCCATGCAGAGGCGAGAATTCCCGTCACCAGGAACACCCGGCGAAGCTCCGCATCGCGCAACAGCTCGAGCGCACTGTGGCGTTCGCCCGCGCGGCGGGCGCCGGGGGTATGCGTGAACACACGCCGGCGCGCGACCAGGACTCCAAGCGCGACAAGCGCGAAGCTCGCCAGCATCGCGTAAGTGGCGGAGAACCCGAGGAAGTCGATGGCGAGGCCGGCGGTGGTGGGGCCAAAGAAGTTCGAGATCGAGAATCCGAGCGCGAGCCAGCCGAAGTTGGTCTTGCGCTCGCCTTCCGGGCTGCCCTCGCCCACGGCATGCTGGACGGCAATGTGGAAGATCATGAATGCCGTGCCGGCACCCGCAGCCGCGATGTAGAGCGAGACGATTGCCGGGGCGAGGCCCGGGAGCGCCACGGCCAGCGCCAGGAAAGCGCTGGCCGCCAGGATCGGGACGCGCACGCCGATTCGATCGACCAGGCGACCCGAGGCCACCCCAAGGGCCATGGGCAGCGCCGCGAACAGCGACATCATCACGCCGACGGTCAGCGGCGACGCCCCGAGCGCGAGCGCGTTCAGCGAGATCGTGAGGCGGCTGCCGTTGAACGCGGCGTGAGAAAAGACCGTCGCGACGACGATCAGTGCAAGCGGCACCTACGCGGGCCGGCGCGATTCCAGCGCGGCGATGCGCACCTCGATAGGCGGGTGGCTCGCGAAGAGCCCGAGGAAACGGTTGTGACCCTCCGCGATGCCGCTGGCCTGGAACGACTGCGGCAGGGCAGCCGGCTCGGCACCGCCCAGTCGACGCAGCGCCGCGACCATCGGGCGCGGCGTGCCCATCAAGGTGGCGGCGCCCGCGTCGGCGCGGAACTCGCGCTGTCGCGAGAACCACGCGACGATGATCGAAGCCAGGATTCCGAACACGATCTCGCAGACGAAGACGGTCACGTAGAAACCGGGCCCGATGCCGCGCTCGGTCCTGAAAATCGTGCGGTCGATCGCGTAGCCGACGACGCGAGCGAGGAACACCACAAAGGTGTTGACCACGCCCTGGATCAACGTAAGCGTGACCATATCCCCGTTGGCGATGTGCGAGACCTCGTGTCCAAGCACCGCCTCCACCTCGTCGCGCGTCATGCTTTCGAGCAGCCCCGTGGAAACCGCGACCAGGGCGGAATTCTTGAAAGCTCCGGTGGCGAAGGCGTTGGGCGCGCCCTGGAAGATCCCGACCTCGGGCATGCCGATGCCAGCCTTGCCGGCGAGCGCCTTGACCGTCGCCACCAGCCACTGTTCGTCGGCGGTCGCCGGCGTCTCGATCACCTTGACGCCCGCGGCGAACTTGGCCATCCACTTGGAGATCAGCAACGAGACGATCGCGCCGCCGAAGCCGATGATTGCGGCGAAAACGAGCAGCGAAATGTAGTCGATGCCGTTTTGCGCGAGCCAGCGATTGACCCCGAGGAGTTGCGTGGTGAACGACAGCACCACCATCACCGCGACGTTGGTCAAGAGGAACAGCAGGATGCGTTTCATACTCGTTTCTCCAAAGTGCTTTTCTTAGAGTCTGGCCCTCAGGCCATGATCCCTTCGGGCGTAACCCGTTTTGAGCGGATCCTTGCTCCGGTCAAAACGGGATGTCGTCCTCGAAGTCGTCGAACTTTCCCCCGGCCGGCTTGGCTGCCGCCGGCTTGGCGGCGCCGCGGCTGCCACCGCCGCCGCTGGAGGCATCCGGCGCTGTCTCACCGCGATCGCCCCGGTCCCCCCCGCCCATGCCCTGGCGCGAACCGAGCATCTGCATGCGGTCGGCGACGATCTCGGTGGTGTACTTGTCGGCGCCGTCCTTGTCCTGCCACTTGCGCGTCTGCAGGCGCCCCTCGACATAGACCTGGCTACCCTTCTTGAGGTACTCGCCGGCGATCTCGGCCAACTTGCCGAAGAAGGCAACCCGGTGCCATTCGGTCTTCTCCTGCTTCTCGCCCGCCTTGTCCTTCCAGTTCTCCGTGGTGGCGATGGAGATATTGGTGATCGCGCCGCCGTCGGGCATGTAGCGCGTCTCGGGATCGCGCCCGAGGTTGCCGATGAGGATGACTTTGTTGACCGATGCCATGAATCTTCCCTTTCTTAGGTTCGGTTTGCCGGTGAGGCGGCCGGCAGGAATTCGCCCATGTTCCACGCCACCGCGAGCCACGCGGCGGTCAACGCCAGGCAGCAGGCAAGCACCGTGAAGAAGCTCGCATGCTGCGCGACGACACCGCCGGCGGCGGCGCCGAAGAACGTGCCGAGGAACTGTACGCTGGAATACACCCCCGTGGCGGCTCCCCCGGCCTCCCGGGGAGCCGCTCGCGACACGAGCGCCGGGAGCTTGGCTTCTAGAACGTTGAAGCCCGCGAAGAAGATGACGAGCCCGGCCACAATCACTTCCAGGCTGTCGAGGCGCGCGGCGATCACCGCCAGGGACACGCCCACGGTGGCGATGGCGGCAAGGAATATCGGGCGCTCTCGGGTCGAGGCACGGCCCGCGACCGCGGGCAGCATCAGGATGAAACCCGCTACAACGGCGCCCAGGTAGACCCAGCCGTGGTCGGCGGCCACCAGGCCCGCGCGTGAAAGCGCGACGGGCACCACCACGAAAAGCGCCATCAATACCGCGTGCAGGACGAAGATACCGACGCTGAGCCGCGCCAGCTCCGGATCGCGCAGCAGCGCGCCCAGCCTGGCGGGCGGCGATTGCGCAGCGACGGCGACCACGTCCGGCACCGCGAAGCGAACCACCGCGGCAGCCCCCAGGGCCAGTATTCCGGTAAGGGCGAAAATTCCCGGCACGCCGATCCGGTGCATGAGGAATGGCCCGGCGATGAACGAGAGCGCGAAGGCCGCGCCGATGGTCGAGCCGATGATCGCCATGGTCTTGCTTCGCTGGCTTTCGCGCGTGAGGTCCGCGGCCATGGCGATGACGGTTGCGGAGATGGCGCCCGCGCCCTGGAGCATGCGCCCGAGGATGATCACCAGCGGCGACTCGCCCACCGCGCACACCACGCTGCCGGCGGCCAGCAGGGCGAGGCCCGCGTAGATCACGGGTTTCCTTCCGTGCCGGTCGGAGAGCCAGCCGAATGGAATCTGCAGCGCCGCCTGAGTGAGCCCGTAGGCGCCGAGGGCGACGCCGACGAGCGTCAGCGTCCAGCCCGCGCGGCCCTCCGCCCAGAGGGCAAATACCGGCAGGATCACGAACATGCCAAAGAGGCGCAAGGCGAAGATTGCGGCCAGGGATACGCTGGCGCGCAGCTCGCTCGGGCTCATGCGGGCCGGGGAATTCACTGAAATGGGGGTTGGAGCAGGGGAAGAAGGCTGAGGTATATTAGCAGATTGC
>JANNKG010000558.1:0-17317 GCA_031396185.1 Burkholderiales bacterium
GGGCGTGCGCACCACGGCGAGCCGCGGCGCCGCGGCGAGCGGCTCGAGCGGCACGCGCAACAGGTGCACCGGAGCGCTCACGAAAGTCGCATCGTCGCGCGCATCCTGCCCCATGAGGCAGGCGCCGAACCAGGCTGCGTCCGCCACCGAGCGCGCGAACACCCCTACCGTGTCGAGCGTCGGCGCGAAGGGATGCACGCCGGTACGGGAGATGGCGCCAAAACTCGGCTTGTAGCCCACGACGCCGCAAAATGCCGCGGGACGGATCACCGATCCGAGGGTCTGCGTGCCGATGGCCACCGGGACGAATCCGGCGGCCACCGCGGCGGCAGAACCGCTCGACGATCCTCCGGGCGTATGCGCAGGATTCCACGGATTGCGCGTCTTGCCGGCGGTGCGAAACGCGAACTCCGTCGTGACCGTCTTGCCCATCACCAATCCACCGAGGGCCTCGAGCCGGCGCACCACCCACGCCGAGTGAATCGGCACGTTGTTGTAGAAAATGCGCGAACCCATGCGGGTGGGGATGCCGCGCGTGTTGATGATGTCCTTCACGCCCACCGGGATGCCGTAGAGGGGAAGGTCAGCCAGGATGCCGCCGGCGCGCTCCTCCGCGTCCGCCATGGCGCGCTGCGGGTCGAACCACTCCCACGCCTGCACGCGCGCCTCATGCGCGGCGATGCGCGCCGCGCACGAGGCGACGTAATCCTGGACGGTGGCGCGACCCTCGCGGTAGGCGCGAAGGACGTCGGTAAGCCCGAGCGGAAAAAGATCCATTTTTTCGAGTTTTAACGGCAAAACGAAGGGATTCCAACGCTTGGCGGCGCTTTGCAACGACGTTGGACCGCTATTTTGCCGTCCCGCAGGGGCGATTGCTAGCTCAGCCCCGCTTTTAGGGCGTTGACTCCCGCCAGGGCGATGACCTCATCATCACTCGCCTTCACACCGGAAACTCCAACGGCACCAATGACTTGGCCATCAATTTCGATGGGCACACCACCCTGCAAAAGGGCCATCCCCTGGGAGATCGAAAGAAACGCGAAACGGCCGTTGTTGACCGATTCCTCGAGCATTCGAGTGGGTCTTTTCCACGCCACGGCCGCCCTTGCCTTCGCCACGGCGGTGTCGATGCTCGAAAGTTGCGCTCCGTCCAGGCGGGCCAGCGCCACCGTATGGCCGCCATCGTCGACCACCGCGATCACCACGCGCCACCCGTTCTGCCGGGCGTGTGCCTCGCCTGCGGACAACGCGATTCGCGCCGCTTCCAGCGTGAGGACTTTCTTGCCCGGGAGCTCGAGGGCCATGGAATCCTTGCGGCTCTTCAGGGCGCGGTGAAGCCGCGGTCGAGGAACGCTCTGCGCCCCTCGGGGGAAGCGAGGTAGTCGAGCAACTCCTGCGCGTGCTTCGGATTCTTCGCGCCCTTCATGACGACGCCCGCATAGACCGTCGTCTTCTGCAGCGACGCCGGCAACGGCCCGACGATGGTCACACCGGCCACCGGCAGCATCTCGGTCATCTGGTGAAAGGCGATCTCGACTTCTCCGCGCGCGACCCTTTCGGCGATGAAGCCACCCTCCCCGAACTGGGTCTTGGCGCGCACCGCGTCGCGAATGCCGAGCTGCGGCAGCACCGACTCGTCGAAGTGCTTGCCGCTGGTGCCGCGGGTCGGATCCATGTAGGTGAGCGAGCGTGCCTCGGTGAGGGTCTTTTTCAGCGCCTCGGGGGTCGAGATGTCCGGCACCTTCGCGCCCTGGCGCACCGCCGCCCCCATCGCCACGGCGCCCAGGTCGCGGCGGGTGGCCATCAGGATCGCGCCCGATTTCTCGTACTCGGGAAGGTTTTCGGAAGGCACGATCAGGATGTCGGCCATCTCACCGGCGGCAATCTTCTTGCGCAGCTCGCCGGCGGGCGCGAAGTTCGCGGCAACCTTGTTGCCGCTCTTCTTTTCCCACGCGCCGGAGGCCGCCGTGAATGCCGTCTTGACCGCGCCTCCGCTCAGGACGGTGACGGTGCGCGGCTCGCTCGACGTCGCGCAGCCGCAGGCGACGGTTGCTGCCGCGACGATGCCCGCCAGGGTTTTCGTGTTCATTGGCTCTCCATGGGGTCTGCCCTGCCAACTTACCTGATGTGGGAAAATCACGCCATGCGACTCACGCCACGAATCATCTTCACCGCCATTTTCCTGCTCTCCGCCGGCCTCATCGCCGTGGCGATCTACTACTTCCAGGGGCAACTCGGCCTCGAGCCTTGTCCGATGTGCATCGTGTCGCGCTACTGCTTCATGGTGATCGGAGCGATCGCCCTGGTGGCAGCGATCCATGGGCCGCGCGGCCTCGCTTTGAAGACCTACGCGGGGCTCATCGCGCTCTTTGCGATCGCCGGGATCGGGGTGTCGATGCGGCACTCGTACCTGCAGCGTTTTCCGCCCGCGATGGAAAGCTGCGGAACCGACCTCGAGTTCCTGCTCAATAACCTCCCCCTCACGCAGGCCTTCCCGAAAATCTTTGCCGGAACCGGCAGTTGCTCGAAGGTGGACTGGAAGATGCTCGGGATGTCGATACCGGAGTGGGCGCTGGTCTGGTTCGCGATATTCGGCGCGACCGCGGTCTGGATCGCCTGGCGCAGGCCCAAATGAAACGCCGCGGGGATCCGCGGCGTCCCGGGAAACAAATGCAAGGTTACTTCGCCGCGGCGGCCTTCATGCCGAGGATTCCCTTGGCCTTGGAGAGTGCGTCGACCGCTTCCTGGTGCTTGCCGGCCTTGTGATGCGCTTCACCATCGGCACGCAGCTTGGTCACGTCCTTCATCTGCGCTTCCGTGAGCTTGGGCTTCTTCGCCATGGCGTCGTCGATTTCCTTCATGTCCTTCGGGCAGTGGAAGGCCATCGCGGTGCCGGAGGCGAAAATCATCGCCACGGCGAGGGCAAACGAGCGTTTCATCGTTGTTCTCCTTTTGGTTTGGGGGTAGGGCAAAACGCGAGCAGTCTACTGCAAACCGGGTAAACCGCGCATCCACCGCGGAAATTCACTACAGCCCGGCGATCCCGTCCCAGAGCAGCTTGGCCCCGACGACCAGCAGGATCGCGTAGCTGATGCGATAGAACAGCGCCTCGGGGATTCGACGCATCAAGCTCACCCCCACCCAGATTCCCACCGGCGCGAGCGGCGCCAGCGCCGCCGAGGTCGACAGGTTGCGCGCGTCGAACAGGCCCAGCCACGCATACGGCACGAGTTTTACGAAGTTGATCGCCGCGAAGAAGATCACGGTCGTCCCCACCATCACCGCCTTGTCGAGGCGCAGCGGCAACAGGTAGATCGAAAGCGGCGGGCCGCCCGCGTGCGCGATGGTGCTGGTAAGCCCCGAAACCGACGACCAGAAGAATGCCTTCGGCGCCGAGCGTTGCGCCGGCTTTGCCCCGGCGGGCAGCGCGTAGCGCTGCAACACGAAGCCCACCGCCATCAGGCCGAGGAGCACGCGGATCCATGACTCGTCGAAGTAACGGAAGGTGAGCGTACCGAGGGCCACGCCGAGCACGCCGCCGGCCAGCAGGGGGCGCAGGTTCTCGCGGCTGAAGCGGCCGCGATAGGCCCACAGCCCGGCCACGTCCATGATGCAGAGGATCGGCAGCAGGATCGCCGCCGCCTGGGGGATCGGCACGGTGAGCGCCATCAGCGGCGTGGCGAACAGGCCCGCCCCGCTACCGAAGCCGCCCTTCGAGATGCCGACGAGGAGGATCGCCGGGATCGCGGCCGCGTAAAACCAGGGATCCGCGATCACGCGAGGCTGCGCAGGTCCTGGATCGCGTCCCCGCGCAACTTGCCCTCGGCTTCGAGGCGCAGGATGTCGGCTGCCACATCGTCGGCCGGGCGCAGCACGCCCTCGGCCTTCATCGCGCGGAAGCGTTCGACGTCGGCGAAGTCCTCCGCCGTGGAGCCACGCACGGTTTCCTGCATGGCCGTATCGATCACGCCGGGGGCAAGGCTCGAGACCTCGATCGCCAATCCTCGCGTCTCGGCCTCGAGCGCAACCACGCGCGACGCCATGTCGAGCCCCGCCTTGGCGGCGCTATAGGCGCTCCAGCCGAAGATCGGCCGGCGCGCGGCCCCCGACGAGATGTTGATGATCCGGCGCAACGCCACATCATGGGTAGCGCGGAGGAACCGCCGCATCAGCAGCATCGGCGCCACCAGGTTCACCACCAGGTTGCGCTCGATGTCGCCGGCGTCCAACCGCTCGAGGGGTCCCACCGGCGGGATGATCCCGGCGTTGTTCACCAGCACCGCCTTGGCGTAGCGCTTTCCCGCGACATGGCGCTCGAGCGCGTCGCAAGCTCGCTCGAGCGCCGCCGTATCGGCAACATCGAGCTCGATGCGCATTCCTCCCGGAATCGGCCCGCTGGCTGCGCGGGCGAGCGCGACCAACTCGTTGTCCGGGTCGCGCGCGATCCTCTCGGCGAGCGCCTTGCCCAGGCCCTGCGTGGTGCCGGTGACGACGTACAGGTTCATTCCGTGTCCTTTGCGATGGCCGCGCTATCATGGCGCATAAACGCATAAACAAATCAGGGGGGCCAACAATGAATGCACGCTTCTGGATTTCCGTCGTGGCAGTGTTCGTCGTATCGATGTTGCTCGGCATGGTGGTGCACGGCATGATCCTCGGGCCGGACTATGCAAAGCTGCCCGGCCTGTTTCGCGCTACCGCGGATCAGCAGGCGCATTTCCCGTACATGCTCGCCGCCCACATCGTGATGGCGATCGGGTTCACGTGGATCTACCGGCAGGGGCGCGACAACCGCCCGTGGCTCGGCCAGGGATTGAGGTTCGGCCTCGCCGTCGCCCTGCTCGCGACCATTCCCACCTACCTCATCTATTTCGCAGTCCAGCCGATGCCGAGCGACCTGGTCGCCAAGCAGATCGCCCTCGACGTCATCGCGATGGTGATCCTGGGAATCGTTGCAGCGGCGGTGAACCGCGACAAGTCGCGCGCGGGCTTCTGATCCCAGGGAAGTCTCACACGTGATCGACTCCCAGATCGCCGGGGTGATGATCGTGACCGGTGGCGGGCGCGGCATTGGCGCCGCCACCGCGCGCCTTGCGGCACAGCGCGGCTACGCGGTGTGCGTGAACTACGTGCGCAACCCCGGCGCGGCCCACGGCGTGATCGATGCGATCCGCGACGGCGGCGGGCGGGCGATCGCCGTGCAGGCCGACGTCGCGAAGGAAGCGGACGTAGTGCGGCTCTTCGAGGAAACCACGCGGCAGTTTGGCCGGCTCACGGCGCTGGTCAACAACGCCGGCATCCTCGAGAAGCATGCGCGCCTCGACGAGATGGACACCGCGCGCTTCGAGCGCGTGTTTGCCACCAACATCACGGGCGCATTCCTGTGTGCCCGCGAAGCGGTGCGGCGCATGTCCTCGCGCCACGGCGGCGGTGGCGGCGGCATCGTGAACGTGTCCTCGATGGCCTCGACCCTCGGTTCCCCCGGGGAGTACGTCGATTACGCGGCGTCCAAGGGCGCGATGGATTCGCTCACCATCGGGCTCGCGCGCGAGGTCGCCGGCGAGGGCATCCGCGTGAATGCGGTGCGCCCGGGCGTGATCTACACCGACATCCATGCCAGCGGCGGCGAACCCCATCGGGTCGACCGCGTCAAGAACACGGTGCCGATGAAACGCGGCGGGCAGCCGGAAGAGGTGGCGCGCGCGATCCTGTGGCTGCTCTCCGATGAGGCGTCGTATTCGACCGGGACGTTCATCGACGTCTCCGGGGGGCGCTGAGTTGGCGATCGAGGTAGGACGACGCGGCGCGGTGCTCTCCATCGGGTTCAACCGCCCGCAGAAGAAGAACGCGCTCACCAGCGCGATGTACACGGCGATGGCCGACGCGCTGGAGGTAGCCGCCAGCGATGCCGAGGTGCGCGTGGTGCTCTTTCATGGAAGCCGCGCCGCGTTCACCGCGGGCAACGACCTCGAGGACTTTGCCGAGCGCCCGCCGACCGGCGAGGACGCGCCGGTGTTTCGCTTTCTCCTGGCGGTCGCCCAGGGCACGAAGCCGCTGGTCGCCGCGGTGAACGGCCCCGCCGTCGGGCTGGGCACCACGCTGTTGCTCCATTGCGACCTCGTTTACGCCGGCGAAGATGCGCGCTTCTCGATGCCCTTCACGCGCCTCGGCCTGGTACCTGAGTTCGGCTCGAGTTACCTGCTGCCGCTGATCGCGGGCTATCAGCGCGCGGCCGAACTCCTGCTGCTCGGCGAGCCGTTCGATGCCCGCGACGCGCACGAGGCGGGCTTCGTGACGCGCGTGGTCCCCGCGGACGACGCGCTCGAGGCGGCGTGGGCGGGCGCGGAGAAGCTCGCGCGCCTGCCGGCCCGTGCAATCCAGCTCACGCGCTCGCTGCTGAAAAGCGCCCACCGCGAAGCGGTCGAGCGCCAGCTGCGCACCGAGGGCGCCCATTTCCGCGCCATGCTGCACGAGCCCGCCGCGCGCGAGGCTCTCGCCGCGTTCGCCGAGAAACGCAAGCCTCGGGATAACCTCCCGTAACACCGGTACGCGGCCGCACCGTCGTTTCCCGCAACCCTTTGTAGGATTCGTCCCATGTAACGCTTCGGCCGTTGCGAAGGCCGTGGGAGGAACCAACCCACCCTTGCGAGCGCCCAATCCTTTCCAGCCACTCGCTGGAAGAATTTCTAAAGGCTCGCATGACATTCCTGCTCTATGCCGTTGGCTTCATCGTGCTGGTCTCCGGCCTCGCGTGGCTCGCCACCGTGGCCGGCGTCGCCCCCACCTACGTGATGACGGGCGCCGTGATCCTGCTGGCCATCGGCCTGGTCACGGCCGCCACCCGTACCCGCGCCCGGGACCTGGCCTGATCCCTCAGAGCACGTCGAACGTCCACGATCCCTTGGCGAAGATCTCCGCCTGGTAGGTGCGAACGCCCGCGTCGGGGTCGCGGAAACGGGCGAAATTCGCGCCGAGGTAGAACGTGGCCCCGATGCCGCGGCGATGCCCGAAGACCACCGACAGCGTTTCACCCTTGTCCCGAGCGGACACCGGTTGCTCCCACAGCGACGGCGCCCGCCGCGTCGACGTGGCCTGCCAGATGGTTCGCAGGCTGTCGCGCGCGGTGAAATGCCAGATCCCCAGCAGCTGCTGCACTCGCTGTCGCAGGATCCGGTTCGAGCCCGCCACCGGCTCGCGTGAATCGATGGTGTCGCTGTCGATTCGGTACTCGACCTCGGCGCGTGGATGCGGCCGCAGGTTGGCCTGCACCGAATAGAAATGCCCCTTGCCGACGCGATTGTTGAGCACATCGACGCGATCGCCCCAGGCGAGCTCGGAGTAGAACTTCGCGAACCACGGGAACGGGTTGCTCTCGATGCCGATGAAGAACTGGTCGCGCTTCCTCAGTCCCCCGCCCTCGCGCACCGCCGTGAGATTGTTCAGCCGGACCTCGGTGAAGATCGAGGTCGCGCGCGGCAGGACAACGCGCAAGCCCACGTTGTTCTGCTGATACTGGAGGTTTCCCGCCGGGTCCGTCTTGTATTCGGCGTTCAGGTACGGCGACACTTCGTTCAAGCCGAAAGCGCCGACGAACTTCCGCGTCGTTTCGCTGTAGATTCGCCGGTAGCCGTTCTGGAAGAAGAAGCCGTTGTCGGCGCGGAAATCGCGGCTGACGTCCTCGACATTGACCAACTGGTCCCACTCGGCGCCGCGATAGAGCCAGTCGGCGAGCACCGCATGGCCGGTGGCGAGTTCCCCCCGCGCGATGCGCCCGTCGGCGAGGTGGGCGGTGGTCCACGAGCCCAGTGCCTGCGCGCGCAAGCGGTGCTCGCCGCTCGGGAACCACACGACGTCGGGACCTGCCACGCGGTTGTACGCACCGCCCTCGATAGAGCGGTCGGTCGCGAGCCAGCCCACGGTCGCCACGCCCGCCTGCCAGCGACCCCGTACGAAGCTCGCCACCGACTTGAAGTCCTGGCGCGCGAAGCCGGTACCGTAGGTATTGGGCAGCAGCACCAGCCCGCCGCCATCGTCGCGGGTCACCAGCACCGTGCCGTCGAAGCGCTCGCTCCTCTGCGTCGCCCGCACACCCCACGCGGGATCGGTTACCGAGCGCGTGTAGATGGCGCGAAACGGCGCCTCGAGGATGTCCGCGCCCTCGAGGAAGAACGGGCGCTTCTCGGGGAAGAACAACGCGAACTGCACGTTGCCCGAGAGTTGCGGCGTGTCGAGCTCGACTTGCGAAAAGTCGGGGTTGAGGGTTGCGTCCACCACGATGTCGGCGCGCGGGCGCCACTTGAGGTCGAGGCTCGGCACGAACTCGCTCTCCCGCCGCGACGTGTCCCCAGGGAGCCCCGCGTGGGAGGGCCCGCCATCCCGCGTCGTCACGCTTCTCACCGTCACGTCGGGTGTGAGGGCCAGGTGGCGCGCCTCGGGGAGCCGATCCAGGCCCGTCAGCGGCTCGTTCAGGCAAATGAAGCAGTTCTGGTCGCGAGGCAGCTTGCTGGTCGAGATCCGATAGCGCTGGTCGCGCGGATAATTGCGGAACACCATCGTGCTCCACTGCTTCGAGGCAGGATGGCCGTAGCGCAACGACGAGAACGGAATGCGGAACTCCGCCGTCCATCCGCCCTCGAACCGGCCGGTGGCGACCTCGAACTCGAAGTCCGGGGAAAAGTCCTCGGCGCCGCTATCCTCGTTGTAGAGGCCGTCGCCCACCGCGCCGCGCGGATTCACGCGAAAGAAATGAGCGAACTTGCGATTGCCCACGGGGTCGATGAACAGCACGATCATGTCCTGGTCCGCGAGCACCTTGTCACGGCGCGCGAAGGGCGCCCGCAACTGGGCCGGATCCGGATCCCACGACTTCACCGCGACGTACAGGGCCTGGTGATCGAACGCGTAGCGGGCTTCGGTGCGAACGCGCGCTTCGACCTCGGCTTGCGGAAAGACCTCCCAGAAGCGGTCGAGGAGCGCGGCGCGAGCCCACGCAGGCTCGTCCAGGCGGCCATCGAGCACGATCTTCTCGTCCGCCGGGAGGCTCAACGCCTCGATCGCGGCGGCCGGCATGGCGCCGGCAAGCATCCCCAGCGCAAGCCCCAGGCAAAGTTCTTTTCTCATTGTTTTCAGTGTTTTGTGACTAGCGCGCAGAATATCGGCGCCGCTCTGGAGGCGCAACCCATGTGCGATCAAATGCGCTTCCCGACGGACAGGCTGCGTTGTGCGCCGCAACAAAGCGGCGTATATTCCGCGACCTAAGAAGATGAACGCAACAACCGCCGCTCCGGGTCATTCGTCGCCGTCGCACTCCAAGGCCAGCGCCGCCCTCATCCTGGGGGCCATCGGCGTGGTCTTCGGCGACATCGGCACGAGCCCGCTCTACGCGCTGAAGGAAGCCTTCAGCCCGAAGTACGGCATCCCCCTCACCGAAGACAACGTATTCGGGCTGCTGTCGCTGATGACCTGGTCGATGGTCTGGGTCATCACCATCAAGTACCTCTTCGTGATGATGCGCGCCGACAACAGCGGCGAGGGCGGAATTCTCGCGCTCCTCGCGCTCTCGCTGCGGGGGGTGCGGGACCGCACCGCCCTCAAGTGGACCATCATCGGCTTCGGTATTTTCGGTGCCGCGATGTTCTATGCCGACAGCATGCTCACGCCGGCCGTGACCGTACTTTCCGCGATGGAAGGGCTCCAGGAATACTCGCCCAAACTGGCGCCTTACGTCATTCCCTTCACGCTCACAGTCATCGCCGGGCTGTTCTTCATCCAGCGCCACGGCACCGCGAAGGTCGGCGCCTTCTTCGGCCCGGTGATGGTGCTGTGGTTCCTGTCCCTCGCGGGGCTCGGCATCACGCGCATCGTCGAGCACCCCGGCATCCTCGCGGCGCTCAAGCCCGCCTATGGCGTGGACTTCATGTTTGCCAACCCGATCGCGGGCTTCATCGTCCTGGGCGCGGTATTCCTCACGCTCACCGGCGGCGAGGCGCTCTACGCCGACATGGGCCATTTCGGCAAGCGCCCGATCCGCATCGCGTGGGTTTCGTTCGTCTTCCCCGCGTTATTGCTCAACTATTTCGGGCAGGCCGCGTTCGTGCTCTCGGTCCCGAGCGCGATCGAGAATCCGTTCTACCGCCTGGTGCCGGAATGGGGCATCCTGCCGATGGTCGTGCTCGCCACTCTCGCATCGGCCATCGCCTCGCAAGCCGTGATCACCGGCGCCTTCTCGATGACCCGCCAGGCGATCCAGCTCGGCTACATCCCACGGCTCGACATCATGTATACGTCGGAGCGGGCGATGGGGCAGATCTACATGCCGTTCGTGAACTGGGTGCTGTTCGTGTCGGTCACCCTGCTGGTGCTGGGCTTCCAGAGCTCGACCAACCTCGCCAGCGCCTATGGCATCGCGGTGGCCGCCACCATGGTGATCGAATGCGTGCTCGCGATGGTCGTCGCGCGCCTCATCTGGAAGTGGTCGTGGGCCTCGGTCATCGTCGCCATCGGCAGCATGCTCGTGGTCGACCTGATATTCCTCGCCTCGAACACCACCAAGTTCTTCGACGGCGGCTGGTTTCCGGTCTTCATGGGAGCCATAATCTTCGGCCTCCTCATGACCTGGAAGCGCGGCCGCACCCTGATGATCCGCAAGCTCTCCGAGCAAGGCATCCCGCTGAAGCCGTTCCTCGAGGGCCTCGAGGCGCACCCGCCGCTGCGCGTGCAGGGCACCGCGATCTTCATGACGGCGGCACCCGATGCCGTGCCCCATGCCCTGCTGCACAACCTCAAGCACAACAAGGTGCTGCACGAGAAGACCGTGTTCCTCACCATCGTCACGCACGACGTGCCGTTCGTCCCGATCGAGGATCGGGTGCAGGTCGACCGGGTGCTGAAGGGCTTCTACCGGATCGAGGCGTGGTACGGCTTCAAGGAGCAGCCCGACATCGACGAGATCCTCAACGCGTGCCGCGTGCGCTATGGGCTCGGCTTCGACGTGATGGATACGTCGTTCTTCCTGTCCCGCGATACCGTGATCCCGACGAGCGATACTCCGGGAATGGCGCTGTGGCGCGACCACGTATTCGCCTGGATGAGCCGCAACGCGGTCCGCGCGACCGATTTCTTCAACATTCCCGCCAACCGCGTGGTCGAACTGGGAACGCATATCGAAATCTAAGGGGCCATGATTCCCGAATTCGAAGCGCTTCGGTCCCATCGCGCGGTGATCGTTTCGGTCATCTCCGCGGCCATTTCGATCTCGATCCTGTGCCTGGTGGGAATCGCGGTGATGCTCGGTTGGATCGGGGGCAAGCCCGTCGCGGCGCCGCCGGCAAGCGCCTCCCCTGCGTCCCGGCCATCGAGTGCTGTCCTGCCCGGTGTGGCCCTGATCCCCGGAGAGACGCTGGTCACGCCGGCCGAGGCGCCGGCAACCCCAGCCGTGGCACCGGCAACGACACCGCCCGCCGCGGCACCGGCCTCCGCGCCCCAGCGGCCTTCCGGTCGAGCCGAGGGTGACCCGCGTCCCCGCCCGGCCACGCCGGCCTACGCTCGCCCTGGAGAAACCCAGGCCAATCGCCCGCCGCGCAAGACCCCCCGGGCCGAGCCGGCGCCCGCCCCCGGACCCGTCGAAGCTCGCCCTGCCGAATCCGGCGACCCCTTTCCGCGCCGGCTGGTGTGCAGGACCTGTGGAACGGTGACAGGGACCACCACCTACCCCGATTTCTGGGAGGTCCGCGTGCGCCTCGAAGACGGCGCCTCGTTCTCGGTGCGCTACCACAGCCCCCCCACCCTTCGCCTCGGCGATCGCGTGCGGCTCGCCAATGGCCGGCTCGAGCGCGAATGACGGATTCGCTCGAGGCATACCGGAAGAAGCGCGACTTCCGCGTCACCGGCGAGCCGCGCGGCGCGCTCGCGCGAGCCGGCAAGGCGCTCACCTTCGTGGTGCAGAAGCACGCCGCCTCGCGCCTGCACTATGACTTCCGCCTCGAGCTCGACGGCACGCTCAAGAGCTGGGCGGTGCCCAAGGGCCCGAGCGTCGATCCGAAGGTGCGCCGCATGGCGGTTCACGTCGAGGACCATCCGCTCAGCTACGGCAGCTTCGAAGGCGTGATCCCGAAGGGCCAATACGGCGCCGGCAGCGTGATCGTGTGGGACCGGGGCACATGGGTGCCGATCGGGGATGCGCGCTCGGGATACGCGGCGGGCAAGCTCAAGTTCGAGTTGCGCGGCGAGAAGCTGCGCGGCCGCTGGACGCTGGTGCGCATGCGCGGCAAGGCCGGCGAGCGCCAGGCGCCGTGGCTGCTGATCAAGGAGGCCGATGACGCGGCGCGCCCTATGTCGGAGTTCGACGTGGTCGAGGAGCAGCCCGACAGCGTGATGGACCGCAAGGCGCCGCGCCCGAAAGCAAAACCCCAAGCCGCGGTGCCGGATCGGCTGCCGCTGGCCCTTCATCCTCAGCTCGCCACGCTGGTGGACAGGCCGCCGGCGGGGGCGGGTTGGACCTACGAGGTGAAGTTCGACGGCTACCGCCTGCTCGCGCGCATCGATGGCGACGACGTGCGCCTATTCACGCGCAACGGCCACGACTGGACCACGCGCCTGAAGGAACTGCGCGACGAGGTGCGCCTGCTGCGGATTGCCTCGGGGTGGCTCGACGGCGAGATCGTGATGCTCGACGCGCGCGGCAACCCGGACTTCCAGGCACTGCAGAACGCGTTCGACACGTCGAAGACGAAGGACATCACCTATTTCGTCTTCGACCTGCCGCACTTCGACGGGCATGACCTCACGCGCGTGCCCCTCGCCGAACGCCGCCACCTGCTCGAAGGCGCACTGGCGGGCAAGCGGCCCGGGCGCATCCGTTTCAGCGAATCCTTCGACGCACCGGTGGACCAGCTGCTCGAGGGCGCGTGCCGCAAGGGTCTCGAGGGGTTGATCGGCAAACGTGCCGATGCCCCCTATTCCTCGCGGCGCTCGCCCAGCTGGATCAAGCTCAAGTGCACGCGGCGCCAGGAATTCGTGATCGCCGGATACACCGATCCCAAGGGCAGCCGCAACGGATTCGGATCGCTGCTGCTCGGGATCCACGATCCCGGCGGGAACCTGGTTTACGCCGGCAACGTCGGCACCGGCTTCGACGAGAAGTTGCTCGCCGCACTGCTGGCACGGCTCAAGGCGATCGCCACCGATCGAAGTGCCTTCGACGCGCCGCCCCGCGGGCTCAAGGCGCATTGGGTGCGCCCGAAGCTCGTCGCCGAGGTGGCGTTTGCCGAGTGGACCAGCGAGGGGCGTATCCGCCATCCGGTGTTTCGAGGCTTGCGCACCGACAAGGATCCGCGAGCCATCACGCGCGAGGAGGCGACGCCGGTGAAGGCAATGAAGGCAGTGAAGCCGGTGAAGCGACCGGTTGCGCGGGCGACTCCCGCCATCAAGATCACCCACCCCGAGCGCCTCATCGATTCCCACTCGAAGGCGACGAAGGGCGACCTGGTGGAGTACTACGAGCGCGTCGCCGAGCGAATGCTCCCGCACCTCGCGCGCCGCCCGGTGGCGCTGGTGCGCGGGCCCCAGGGCGTGGCGGGCAAGCTCTTCTTCCAGAAGCACGACGAGAAGCTCGGTATTCCGGGCATCCGCCATCTCGACCCGGCGCTGTGGCCCCACCATGCTCCGATGCTCGAGGTGGCGACCGCGGCTGCCCTGGCGGGAGCCGCACAGATGAACGTGATCGAGTTCCACACCTGGAACTCGACCACCCGGGCGATCGACAAGCCCGATCGCGTGATCTTCGACCTCGACCCCGGCGAGGGCGTGTCCTGGGCGACACTCGTCGAGGCCACCGCGCTCACCCGCCAGATGCTCGACCTGCTGGGTCTCGCGAGTTTCCTCAAGACCAGCGGCGGCAAGGGCTTGCACATCGTGGTGCCGCTGCGGCCGAAATGGAATTACCCCGAGGTCAAGGATTTCTCCGCGGCGGTGGTGAAGCACCTCAGCGCCACGCTGCCGAAGATCTTCGTCGCGAAGAGCGGGCCCGCCAATCGCATCGGGCGCATATTCGTGGACTACCTGCGCAACGGCCGCGGCGCCACCACCGCGGCGGCCTATTCGGCGCGCGCGCGCCCCGGCCTGGGAGTGTCGGTGCCGGTATCGTGGAAGGAATTGGCAGGCCTCGAGCGCGCCGACCAGTGGAACATCTTGAACATCGATGAACGCCTGAAGCTGCGCGCCGATCCCTGGAAGGACTACGAGTCTTCCCGACAGACTCTCGACAAGGCCCTTACGAAGCTGCTGCCGGATTGAATTCGAAGCGCGTGCCGCCCGGGCCCGCAAACACCAGCCTGTTTCCTTCCAGCAGCACCTGGCCGCCGGTGGAGGCGAGGAAGCGCCGTTCGATCTCGCCTTCGGCACCGACGCACATCCGCTTGGTGGCGACGATCGGTCCCAGCCGGATCTCGCCGGCCTCCTGGCGCCACGTGCCACTCATCAGGTTGCAGCCGGTGTACCCCGTAAGGCGTCCCTCGCGAACGAACTCCAGCCGCGGTAGCGCGCGCGGGTCGGCGCCTTCGGAAATACCCACCCAGCGCGTACCGGCGAGCGAGTACGGCGCGCTCGCGCCGGCACTGGGGACCACGGGCGGCGTGGCGACGCACGCGCCGAGAGCGATCGCGCAGACCAGGCAAAGGCCCGCCTTCACCGTCACTTCGGGATCTCCGCGGGCGGGTCGGAGCGGAACTTGACCTGCCCGGCCGATCCGCTCATGGTCATCAGGTCGATCGCGATCACGTAGCTCGACACCGACTGCAGGACTTCGAGCAGCCGAGCCTCCGCGGCCTGGGTGCCCGGGTCGCAGGAGCGGGTGCCGCGGTCGATGCGCCCCACGGCGATGGCGCGGGCGCCCACGGCATCCTGCACATAACGGGCGGCGACCTGGTTGCATCCGCCGAACCCTTCCATCCGCCCGTCGCCGAAACGTACCCACGGCTGCTCTCCGGCCACCGGAAGCTCGAGATCCGCCTTCCATTTGGTGCCGTGGAAGGGCTTGGGCGGCGGATCCTTCTTCTGCATGGCACAGGCGCCGAGCAATGCGGCAAGCAGCGCCGCGACGATCGCGATTCTCATGGCTGTACGCTCCGGTCAGTCACTCATCAGGAAATCAAGGGCTTCACCTACCAGGTCCACCAGGTCATCGGAGGCGATCGTCCGGGCAGCGAGCGTGGCGGTGCGGCTATCGAAGCGCGCTCGCGGCTCCTCGAAGCGTTGCCCGGAAAGCATGCCTTCGACGATCTTCGCGGGGTCGACGTATTTGCGCGGGCGCTCGGCCCCGCTCAGCTCGGCAAGGGTGCGCTTCACCGCCTCGGGATCGAGAATCGAGATGGGCGAGCGGCAATAGCCGCACTGCGCGTCGCGCTCGACGTCCACCGGCGCGCCGCAACCCGAGCAGCGCACCTGCGAGACGTGCGCCCTGAGCTTCTCGATCTCGGGCGCGGTGAGCGAGCGCACGAACTGCTTCTCGCGCAGGAACTGGAAGAACGTCGTGAGCCGGCCGTGCGCTGCCTCGCAGCGGTAATAGGAGATGCGATTGGTGCGCTGCAGGTCCTGCGTGAGCTTCAGACGTTCCTTGCACGCCGGGCAGCGAAGCGCCTCCCCGAGCGGGCGCGGCGGCTGGTCGTGGTGGGCGTGGATCTGCTTGAAGAGATCGAGAACCGCACCCGGCGTGAGCTGGGCGCTTTCGTACTGGTCGAACCAGATCGCGTGGCAGGCGAAGCACAAGTCGAGTTGAACCCCGCCATCGGGCTTCCTCGCGAATGCGCGCCGCTCCATAGGCGCGGCACAGCTCGGGCAGACGATCGACTTCAAGGCTTCTCCGCCAACACCTTCAGGTTCGCCAGCCCGCGCTCGAAGTCCGGCCCGACCATGCGGTCCATCATCAGCGGGAGGTAACGCTTGAGCGGGTTGCCGCCCACGTCGCCCGCGTTCGTCCAGGTGACCTTGGTCCCCGAGGGCGCCGCGCCGATCGCGAACTCACCCCCGGACTTCATGTTGTACTCGGGGAACCACAGCGAGTACTCGATGCGCCGGTTCGGCTCGACGCGCCTGAATTCCATCGTGCCACTGCCCTCGCTCTTGCTCTTCCACGACCACTTCGCCCCCTGCCCGAAGGGCGGACCCGAGTAGTTGACGTCCATCGCCGGGTCGCGTTCGTTCCATGCACTCCACTTCGACCAATGGCGGGGATCGGCGATCAGGTCATAGACCTTCTCCGCGGGTGCATTGATGACGGTCGAGCGCGCGACTTCGAAGCGCGACGGCAGGAAGAACCCGACACCCACGGCGGTGAGCGCCAGGATGCCGATGACGGCGAGCGTCCACTGGATGATCTTCATCGTTCTCCCTTTTGGGCCAAGCTTACAATAAGCGCATGTGCAGCCGTTACTTCCTCGACGCGGACGGCAACATCATTGCCTACACCTTCCAGGTGCCGGTGCACGACCGGATCCGCAAGCGCTTCAACATCGCCCCCACGCAGGAAGCCCCCGTGATCCGCGCCGGCCCGGGCGGCACCCGCGAAGTGGCGATGTTGCGATGGGGGCTCGTGCCGTTCTGGGCGAAGGACCTGAAGGTCGGCACCAAGATGATCAACGCCCGCAGCGAAGGCGTCGAGACCAAGCCCTCGTTTCGCGCCGCGGTGAAGGAGCGCCGCTGCGTGGTGCCCGCCACCGGATTTTTCGAGTGGCAGGGCGAGCCCGGGCACAAGCAGCCGTTCGCGATCACGCTGCCAGGCCAGTCGCTTTTCGCGTTCGCCGGCCTGTGGGAGCGCTGGAAACCCGTCGAGGGCGATCCGGTGGAGACCTTCACCATCGTCACCACCGATGCGAACGAAGCGATCGCGCGCATCCATGACCGCATGCCGGTGATCCTGCCGATGGACGCGATCGACACCTGGCTCACCGCGCCGCCCGACGAGGCTCGCACGCTCCTCAAGCCCTACGCGGGACCGGTGGAGCTTCGCATGGTGAACAAGTACGTGAGCAACGTGAACCACGAAGGGCCCGAGTGCCTTGAAGACCCCGCACCCGCCAAGACGCCCCCGCAGCAGCAATCGTTCCTGTAGGCAGCGGGGAACCAAGGCATACGGGTATTGAACACAGAGGACACAGAGGACACAGAGGCAACACAGAGGGGCACAGAGGAAGAATTCTTGGATAGACACCCACCCCACGCATCAAAGAGTGAACAAAGCCTCTGTGCCCCTCTGCGTTGCCTCTGTGTCCTCTGTGTTCAATACCCGTGTGCCTGGTTCCCCGCTGCCTACAGGAACGATTGC
>JANNKG010000565.1:0-4644 GCA_031396185.1 Burkholderiales bacterium
TGCGCGAGTGCCATGGCGACCTGCACCTCGGCAACGTGGTGCTGCTGAAGGACGTTCCGGTACTCTACGATTGCCTCGAGTTCGACACGCGCTTGCGCACCATCGACGTGGTGAGCGAGGTCGCCTTCACCGCGATGGACCTGGAGCACCACGGGCTCGGCCACCTCTCCGCGCGTTTCCTCAGCGCATATCTCGAGCACACGGGCGATTACGCGGGGCTGGCGGCGCTTCGCTTCTACGCCGTCTACCGCGCGATGGTGCGCGCGAAGATCGCGTGCATCCGTGCTCGCCAGGTGGGGATCGACGAGGCCCAACGCGTGGCGGCCCTCGGGTCCGTGCGCGAATACGTGGCGCTTGCAGCGCGGCTCGCAAGCGAGCGCCGTTCGGCCCTCGTGCTCATGCACGGGCTCTCGGGGTCGGGCAAGACCACGGTCTCAGGCCGGCTGATCGAAGCGTTGCGAGCCGTGCGGATCCGCTCCGATGTCGAGAGGAAGCGCCTGCACCATTTCTCCGCGGCCGAGCGCAGCGGCTCCGCGCTCGGGGGCGGCATCTATACCACGGCGGATTCGATCGACACCTACGCGCGCCTTGAATCGCTCGCCCGCGGCATCCTCGCCGCCGGTTGTCCTGTCATCGTGGATGCCACGTTCCTCAGGCGTTCGCAGCGCGATGGGTTTCGCGCCCTCGCGACCTCGATGGACATCCCCTTCGCCGTAGCCGCTTGCGAAGCGCCGGAAGCGGCCCTGCGGGAGCGTCTCGACCTGCGCAGCCAGCGCCTCGGAGACGCGTCCGAGGCCGACGCCCAAGTGCTCGCGCTTCAAGCCGCGGCGCGCGAGCTGCCCGGAGAGAGCGAGCACGCCCTCATCATCGAAACGACGCGGATCGGAGCGGTCGAGGCGGCCGCGACGGCACTCGCCAGCCGCGTGCGGGAAGCGCAGCGGATCGGGACCGCCTAGGCAGCGTTCACGCCGCCTTCGCGACCGCGAGCCGCGAAGCCAGCTCGCCGGCGAAGCGATCGACGGCATTCCAGTCCGTGTATTCGTAGTCGCGCGAGGTGTCCTTGTCGCCGCCGGCCACGCTCACGATGAGTCGCATCATGAAGCGGATGAAGGGTCGGTACTTCCGGTAGAGCAGGGCGCCCGCGAAACTCGCCGTCGTCTCGGGATGCCAGCCGGTGCGCGCCCGGAATTGAGCCACATATCCCGCGGCGACTGCGGGTTTCGCGCCCGGCCCCCCGGCGCTCAGGCAAACGGAGAAGAATGCGTTCGGGCGGGCCTCGATCCGCGCCAGGTGGGCGCGGACGAAGTCCTCCAGCGAGCGGGAGTGGTGGCCGTAGCGGATCGAGCCGCCGACCATCACGGCGTCGTGACGGTCGATCTCCCAGAGGGCTTCGATCGCATCGATGGCGCGCAGGGTGACCGCATGCCCGCCCTCGGCCAGCACCGTTGCGATACGCCGGGCGATCTTGGCGGTCTGCCCGTCGATGGATGCATGCAGGATCAGGATGCGGGACATGGCTCGCGACTCATCGGGCACGCTTCTCCACGATCACTGCGTGCAGCTTGCCGCTGCGCGGATCGAGGCGCGGCGGCTCGCGGTCGAGGGTGAGGCGCACATTGGCGAGCGACTGGGCGCGGAGGTAGGCGCGAAGGGCGTCGCGCGCGAGTTTCCAGCGCGCCGCACGTTGCCCGGCGGTACCCTGGTTGTCCATGCGGACCACGAGATGGTCGGCGGCGGCTTGCGCGATCTGGAAGCGATGCTCGCCCGCGGCTTCCTCGACCACGGTGGTGAGTGCGAGCGGGACCAGGCGCACGGTCTTGCCGGCGCGCGTCTTCAGCGCGAGAACCGCATCCGTGCGGCCTTCGATACGAATGGCGGGCGTCGGATTGCCGCAGGCGCATGGGGTGGGCGAGGTCACCATGCGGTCGCCCAGGTCATAGCGGATGATCGGCTGCACCCAATTGGCGAGGTTGGTGAGGAGCACCGTGTGCGAGAGGTCGCCGGGTTCGGTGGGGTTTTCCACGGGCGTCGACTCCCTCGAGGATCACCCACTCGGAGTTCACGTGCATCCATCCCGCGGAGCACCGGTACGCGATGCAGAGGCACTCGGACGCTCCGTACTCGTTCATCACCGGGCACCCGAACGCCGATTCGATCGCCTGGTTCGCCGCCTCGCCGAGAAACTCGCCACCCGACCAGATCCGTGCCGGCGCGATGTGCAGCCGGCCCGCGACCTGCTCGGCGGCGAGGAGCAGCAGCACCGAGGGATAGCTGGAGAGGAACGCGGGCTTGAATTCGTTCAACTCGCGGATGAGTTTCGGCAGCGGGTCGAGAACCGAGAAGCTGCGTTTGGCGACTGCGGGGAAAACGCGCCGCAGGTGTTCCCACGAGGTGATGCTCGCGAAGTGGTCGCCGGTGGCGACGACGAGCGCCGCCCGTCCGCCGCCCGAGGCGAGACGCGAGGCGTCCAGGGCTCCGATGGCGTCGGCGTCCATCTGCGCGGCGACGAGCGCGTCGTAAACCGCCATCGCGTGGCGGTCCTGCAGGAAGATGCCGGGCGTGCCCGAGGTGCCCGAGCTTTTCCACGCGTGGTAGCGCCCGAGGAAGGGTGCGCCGATATGCTCGCGGTCGGCGAGGAAGCGTTCGACCTCTTCCAGCCGTACGCCGCGATCGGTGCAACAGTCCTCGAAGTTCGCCATCAGCTCGCGCTTGTTCGTCGGGGGAAGGTCGGCGAGCGGGGCGTCGTGCGGGAGATCCGCATACAGGCGGCGGTAATAGGGCGACGCGCTGCGCGCAAAGCGCAGCATCGCGCGCAAGCGATGACCGGGTATCTCGGCGGAGGGAAGTCCGCCGTGTCGAGACCACCAGATCTCCGCGATGTTGCCCATCCTCTGCCAGAACTCGAGCGCAAGCTCGATCGGCGCAAGTGCGCGTTCGGCAGGGGCGGGCGGCACGCGCAGGCCCGGGCGCATCTTCCTCGTCGATGGAGGCAACAGCGGATGCCGATTCCGGTTCAAGGCTGGGCGCTTCCGGGGCCGATCCCTTCGGCGAGGCGATTTTTCCCGTCCTGCCGATCCGGAGCGTGATACTCGATCGCCTGCTTGACCCATTCAACGTGCTCGGCTTCCTCCGCGGCCATGAGTTTCGCGAGGCTCCGAACCTCGAGCGACGCCGCGGTGCCCGCAGCCCATAGGAAAAAGGCGCCCGCGCGGATCTCCGCTGCGAGCGCGATTTCTAGCAGCTCGCAGGGAGCCGCTACCCTGTAGAGAAGCTCGCGCGCTGCGGTTTCCGGCGCGTCCGCCCCGAGCCATCGATGGTCGGCGGCAGCGATGGCGGGCAGGGTGAGATGCTCGCAGCCGCGGGAGAGCTCCTCGAAATGTTGCTGCTCGGCCGAGCCGAGGCTGTGGCACAGCCCCGAAAGGACGTCTTCGCCGCGGCCGGCAAAGTACGCCTCGAACTCCGCGTAGCGGTCTACCGCCTCGCGCTCGATGGCGAGCGCATGGGCATAGAACTCCTCGACCGTGGCGATGCAGGGGTGCGGCACCTTCATCGCGCGTCCTCGAGGCTTCCGCCCCCATGAAAGTCGAACATCCCATTCTCCCGATCGTCGCGCGCGGCGGATCCGCCCGCGCCTGTAGTGTCCACAGTTTCCCTCGCCTGGAGCGGGGCGGATTGACGAGGATCAATTCACGCACTCGCCCCGAGCGTACGTTGGAGGCTCCTGTCTCTCCGGGGGTCGCGTGCCATGTTCGAAAGCTTCGTCATCGGGCCCGTCATGGGCGCCAACGGCCTCATTCGCAAATGCGTCGAATGCCGCGCGGCGAGCGTGGATTACCGCTTCAAATGTTCCGGCTTCGGCCCCGGCTGCATTGCCGCGACAGGCCGGCGCGAGGCCCCTTATCAGGCCACGAAAAACACGATCGCGGCGTAGTGCAAGGTGCTCCCCGCCAGCACGAAGCAATGCCAGATGCCGTGCCAATGCTTGAAACGCTCGTCGTATAGGTAGAAGACAATCCCGGCGGTATAAGCGAAGCCACCCGCAGCGACCCACGCGAGGCCGTTCGCCGGCAGCGCCTCGACGAGCGGCCCGAGCGCGGCGAGCGCGAGCCAGCCCATGAGGAGGTAGATCGTGAGCGAGGTGAGGCGTGCGCCCCGCGCGAGCCAGATCTCCTGGATCACGCCCAGTAACGCGAGGCCCCAGACGCTGCCGAACAGCGTCCAGCCCCAGGGGCCGTTCAGGGTCACCAGCGCGAACGGCGTGTAGGTGCCGGCGATGAGGAGGTAGATCGCGCAGTGGTCGAGCTTGCGGAAGACGAGCTTCGCCCGGCCGCGGGTGCTGTGGTACAGGGTTGAGAAGAGGTAGAGCAGGCAGAGGGTCACGCCGTACACCGAGAAGCTCACGATGCGCCACGGATCGGCTTTCAGCGCGGCGAGGACGACGAGGACGGTGGCCCCCGCCAGCGCGAGCACCGTGCCGCACAGGTGGGTATAACCGTTGAATCGCTCGCCGTGGTACATGCGCCCGAGTATGAGGGGGCGGCGTGCGCGGCGGTTGATCCAGGGCAACCCCCGGGGGAGATGCGATGAGCTCTCCACCGCTCTTTGGCCGGGCGCTCTGGTCCCTCGGCTTCCGCCCGTTCTACC
>JANNKG010000021.1:0-2565 GCA_031396185.1 Burkholderiales bacterium
CACGTCCTGCTCCTCGCGGAACAGGCGCGAGACCGCCGCGCGCATCACGCGATCGGCGTCGGACTCGAGCCGGTCGAGCTCCTCGCAGATCTTGAGGATCACCTCGAACTTGCGGTTCTCGACGCCGAGCTGTGCCACCACGTCCTTCACGCGCTCGCAGCACTTCACCCCGATGTCGGCGAGACGCGCGGTTTCTGGCGTGATTGCCCGGATGTCGTAAAGGGTGAGGGTCTCGGTCGCGTCCTGGATCAGGTCGCAAATGTCGTCCATCGCATTCACCAGCTCGTGGATCTGGTCGCGATCGATCGGGGTGATGAAGGTAGTGTGCAGGAGGCGGATGGTCTCCGCGGTGATGCGGTCGGCCGCGTGCTCGGCCTCGTCGACGAGGCGCGTCTGCTGCTCGCGGTCCTCGTAGTTTTCCATGATCGCCTGCAGCGCGTGGGCCGCGCGCAGCACCTGCTCCGCGTGCGCGTTGAAAAGATCGAAGAAGCGGCCTTCCTTGGGCAGCAGGCGTCCGAACATGGCGCGAGTGTAACTGATATAATTTTCGCCATGCGACCGGCCAGCCCCCCCATTTACTCCTCTCCCCGCCTCCCGCGCGGGGTGTCGGCGCGCATCGATTCTCTCCGAGAGTCCTGATTCCTGAAGTCGTCGATGCCCGCCGCGCGCGAGTCAGCGACGGCGGCCCGATCCACTTTTCGGAACCCCAGCACCATGGCTTCAATCCTTTCCCATCTTCATCCCCGCCGGTGGTTCACCGGCCTGTGGCTGAGCCGCGACTTCCGCAAGCTCTGGGGATCGCTCACCATCGTCCACTTCGGCGGGCAGATCACGTTCCTCGCGCTGCCGCTCACCGCCGCGCTGGTGCTGAACGCCTCCCCGCTGGAAGTCGGCGTGCTCACGGCGCTCGAGGCCCTGCCCTATCCGCTCTTCGGCCTCTTCGCGGGCGTGCTCGTGGATCGCACGCGCAAACTCCCGGTCATGATCGCCACCGACGTCGGTCGCGGCCTGGCGCTCCTCGCCATTCCGGTATGCGCGTGGTTCGACGTGCTCAACATGGCGATCCTCTATGTCGCGGGCTTCCTGGTGGGCCTGCTCACGGTGATCGGATGGCCGGCGTACCAGGTGTTCATGACCGAGCGCGTCGGGCGCGAGAACCTGGTCGAGGCCAACGCCAAGATCGGCGTGGCGGATTCGGCGGCCCAACTCATGGGCCCTGGAATCGCCGGTGCGCTCATCCAGTGGTTCACCGCGCCGATCGCGATCCTGCTCGACGCCTTCTCGTTTTTCCTGTCGGCGTGGATGCTGCGCGGCATCCCTCCCAGCGAGACCGACGTCCCGAAGGCGGTGCGGGGCTCGGTCGCAGCCGACATCCGCGAGGGCCTGGCCGTGATCTGGCAGAACCGCACGCTGCGCGCGCTCGTCTGGGCGATCGGCCTCTGGCAGGTCTTCCGCCACGCGTTCCTCGCGATCGTGGTGCTCTACGCGGCGCGCGAGCTGGGGTTCTCCGCCGGCCGCGTGGGGGTCCTGTTCATGATCGCGGGCCTGGGTTCGCTCGCCGCAGCGGGCGTGACCGCCACGCTCAACACGCGCTTCGGGATGGGGCCGGTGATGCTGGGCGGCATCGCGGGCACCGGCGCGGCATGGCTGGTGATGGGTTCCGCGAGTGGGTCACTGTGGGTCGCCTCGCTGGTCTTCGGCGGCGGACTATTCCTGCTCGACCTGGGCGCGATGATCTTCTTCATCAATTACCTGACGCTGCGCCAGGCGGTGACACCCGATCGCCTGCTCGGCCGGGTGACCGCGACGATGATCTGCCTCACGGTGTCGACCGCGCCGCTGGGCGCGCTCGCGGGCGGCTGGGTTGCCGAGCACTATGGCCTGCGCACCGCGATGCTGCTCGCCGGCGCGGGAGCGCTGATCCTCGCGCCACTGGTCACCTGGTTTTCGCCGCTTGCGCGAATGCGCGAGCTGCCGGGGCCCCAGGAGCCCCATGCCACGCAAAGCGTCGCCGAGGAAATGGCTGGCGACTAAAGCCTGCCTACCGGGCGTTGCAGTCGCGCAGCGCGTCCTCGACGTTATTCAGGTTGTAGCCGTTCTGGCGCAGGTTGCGCATGCGGTAGTCCGAGGTCGCGAGCTGCATCTCGGCATGGCGCTGCTCGAGGGAGTTGACGTTCGGCTTGCGTACTCCGGTGGCGCTGGCGGTGGTGACGGGATAGACCTTGCAGTCGACCGCGGCTAGCTGCTCGCCGGGCGTGGCGCAGGCGGCTAGGAGAGCGAGGCTGGAAAGGGCGATAAGGACTTTCATGATGAGTCTCCTGAGTGGTACGCCTTCCATTCTACGCGCCACCCGCCACCCGGTTGTCGGGCTCGCCCCGGATTCTCATTTGCCTTAAGCTGCGCTCAACAACCAACAACCAAGGGGAGGCAGCATGGGAAGCTTCAGCAAATCCGCGTGGATCGGGGCAGCGCTCGCCGCATCGGCCCTGGCACCTGGCATCCAGGCCCAAACGCCACCGGTCGGGGGCGCGCAGGTCGTCGAATCCATCACCGTTATCGGCTCGC
>JANNKG010000044.1:0-5262 GCA_031396185.1 Burkholderiales bacterium
CAAGCAGGCGGAAGAGGCGCTTCTCAAGGCTGGCGCCCTGCAGCGCGCGATTTTCAACAGCGCCAACTTTTCCAGCATCGCCACCGACGCCAAGGGCGTGATCCAGATCTTCAACGTCGGCGCCGAGCGGATGCTGGGCTATACGGCGGCCGAGGTGATGAACAAGATCACGCCGGCCGACATTTCAGACCCGCAGGAAGTGATCGCGCGCGCCAAGGCGTTGAGCATAGAGCTTGGAACCGCGATCACGCCGGGCTTCGAGGCGCTGGTGTTCAAGGCCTCGCGCGGGATCGAGGACATCTACGAACTGACCTACATTCGCAAGGACGGCAGCCGCTTCGGGGCGGTCGTGTCGGTGACGGCCCTGCGCGACGCCCAGGACACGATCATCGGCTATCTCCTGATCGGCACCGACAACACGGCGCGCCAGCAGGTCGAGGCCGAGCAGAAGAAGCTCGACCAGCGCCTGCGCGACCAGCAGTTCTACACGCGCTCGCTGATCGAATCCAACATCGACGCGATCATGACGACCGATCCCGCCGGCATCATCACCGACTGCAACAAGCAAATGGAGGCGCTCACCGGCTCCACGCGCGACGAGCTGATCGGCGCGCCTTTCAAGAGCTACTTCACCGATCCCGAGCGCGCCGAAGCCGGGATCAAGCTGGTGCTGAGCGAAAAGAAGGTCACCGACTACGAGCTGACCGCATGCGACCGCGACGGCAAGCAGACGGTGGTGTCCTATAACGCGACCACGTTCTACGACCGGGGCCGAACGCTGCAGGGTGTCTTCGCCGCGGCGCGCGATGTGACGGAGCAAAAGCGTGTCGAGGCCGAACTGCAGCAGGCCAAGGCGATGGCCGAGACCGCGAGCCTTGCCAAGTCGGATTTCCTTGCGAGCATGAGTCACGAGATCCGAACTCCGATGAATGCGATCGTCGGCATCGCGGACCTGCTCGCCAAGACCCAGCTCTCCCCGGAGCAGGACAAGTACGTGCAGATCTTTCGCCGCGCCGGCGACAACCTGCTGAACCTCATCAACGACATCCTCGACCTGTCGAAAGTCGAGGCCTCGCAGCTCGAGCTCGAGCGCACCGGCTTCTCCCTGAACGACCTGCTGGAGAAGGTGCGCGAGATGGTGGCCGTCCGCGCGCAGGAGAAGGAGCTTGCGCTGGTGTGCGAGATCGCGCCGAACGTGCCCAACGATCTGATTGGCGATCCCACGCGGCTGCGGCAGGTGCTGCTCAACCTGCTTGGCAACGCGATCAAGTTCACCGAGTCCGGCGAGGTCGCCCTGCGGGTCGCCGCGGATCCCGACTCGTCCACTCCCGGGGCGTTGCGCTTCACGGTCTCGGACACCGGCATCGGCATCGCGGGCGAGAAGCTGGGCGCGGTGTTCGAGCGGTTCACGCAAGCCGATTCGTCCACCACGCGCCGCTTCGGCGGCTCGGGGCTGGGGCTCACGATTTCGCGGCGCCTGGTGGAGTTGATGGGTGGGCGCATCTGGGTCGAAAGCATCGTCGGGCAGGGCAGCGTGTTTTCCTTCGCCGTACCGTTCGAAATCTGGGCGGGTGCCCAGGGTGGGACTGCCGCGCCGGTGGGCGCGGGATTCGAGCTGCCGCTGCAGGCGCTCCATATCCTCCTGGTCGAGGATTCCCCCGACAACCGCATCATCACCTTGGCCTACCTGCGCGACACCCCGTACGTCGTCGAAAGCGCCGAGAACGGTGCAGTGGCCTATTTGAAGTTCATCGCCGGGAATTTCGACCTGGTGCTGATGGACCGGCAAATGCCGATCATGGACGGCTTGACCGCAACGCGCGCGATCCGCGAGTGGGAGCACGCGAACCAGAGGGCGCCCACGCCGATCATCGCGCTCACCGCCTCGGCGCTGAAGGGCGACCAGGAAAAGTGCATGGCCGCGGGATGCACGGCGTACCTGACCAAGCCGATCAAGGAGGAGGTGCTGCTGCAGGCGATCAAGGAGCACTCCACCGGCGCGGCTTCTTCGGCGCCGATCATCGCGTACGTCAATCCCAAGGTCGCGGACCTGGTGCCGGAATTCCTGCAGAACCGGCGGCTCGATGTCATCGCCCTGATAGCAGCGCTCGATCGCGGCGACTTCGAAACTGTCGAGAGCCTGGGCCACGGCATGAGAGGCGCCGGCGGCAGCTGGGGATTCCAGGGCATCACTGATATCGGGGCGGCCATCGAGCATGCGGCGGAACTCGCCGATGACGACTCGTCTCGCAAGTGGGTCGGCGAATTGAAGCGCTACCTGGATCGCGTCGAAGTCGTCTCCGGCTGACGCGCGACGCCGCTACTTGGGCGGGATCCTCGCGAGGCAGGCGTGGATGCGCGCGGTCAGCTGCGGAATCGAAAACGGCTTGGTCACGTAGTCCGTGACGCCCGCCTCGAAGCCCGCGCGGGTGCTCGGCTCGTCGGTCATGCCGGTTAGCATCACGATCGGCAGGTGTTGCGTGCGGCGATTGGCGCGCAGCGTCTTCACTACCACCAGGCCGTCCATGCCCTTCATCAGGTAGTCGAGCACCAGGAGGTCGGGCGGGTCCTCGTCGATCATCCGCAGCGCCTCGGGGCCGCTGGTGGCCTTGTCGATGATGTACTGGTTGTGCTCCTGCAGCGCGCGAACGATCAGCGCCAGCGTGTCGGCGTGGTCGTCGACGACCAGGATCTTGAGGCGGCGTGCGGGCAATGGGGCCGGATGGGCCACCGCCGGGGTAAAGGGCCGCAGGACAGAACGCTCCTCGAGCTCGATTTCGCAGCCCTCGTAGGCGCAGAATACCTCGAGCCCCGAACCGATCTTGCCGGCGAGCGCGCGCGCCTTCGATTCGATGCCGGCCACGAAGGGATCATCGTGCCCCGGGTCGTGGTGCGTCAGTGCGACGCGCTTCACCCCGGCTGCCGCCGCCACCTGCACCACGTACTCGTAGGTGCTGTGCCCCCAGGTTTTCTTGGCCGGATACTCTTCGGGCGTGTACTGCGCATCGTGGATCACGAGATCGGCGCGAGCCATGAATCTGGCATGTCGGCGATCACCCTCGTGCAGGATCGATTCGATCCGGCCCGGCTCGGCATCGGCGCGCCACAGCTCATCCGCGAAGGGCTCGTGATCCACCAGGTACACCACCGACCGCCCGTCAGCCTCGATGCGGTAGCCGAGGGTCATTGCCGGGTGGTTGAGGAACTGCGCGATGACGCGAGTGCCGCCGATGTTGTGAATGCCTTCGGTGAGGTCGTGGTACGTGATCGCCGCCGGCAGCTGGTTCAGCTCCACCGGGAAGTAGGTGAATTCCATCTGCCCCGCCAGCACGTGATGCAGCGAACCACCGCTGCCCTTGGGGCCGTAGATGGCGGCGGTGTTTCCCTTGACGAAGGCGGGGCTGAAAAAAGGAAAGCCCTGGATGTGGTCCCAGTGCGTGTGACCGAGGAGGATGCTGGCGGTGATCGGCTCGCCCTGCGCCATCAGCGCGGCCGCCAGGGGATGGGCGCCAGTGCCGCAATCGAGCACCAGCAGGGCGCCGCTGTCGGTGGTCACCTCGACGCAGGAAGTGTTGCCGCCGAAGTGCACGGTGGACGGCCCGGGTGTTGCGATCGATCCCCGCGTTCCCCAGAAACGTACTCTCATCGAACTCCCTCGCGTGCGCATGCGCGCTGGCCCGCCATTATGCGGCTTGGGGGTTCCCGCCGTCACGTCGCAGCCGGCCCCGTCCGCTAGACTTCCGGCAGAGGAGACGCTTCGCGAACCCAGCTGATGGCGATGGCCCAGCCCCCGATGGCAGCACGTTCGATGCGCGAGCGGCTCGGCGCCCTGAGGAACCTGCCGCCTTTCATCCGGCTCGTCTGGGAGACGAGCCGCGCCCTCACGATTGCCCAGGGGCTGCTGCGGCTGGTGCGCGCGCTCATTCCGGTCGCGTCCCTCTACGTCGGCAAGCTGATCATCGACGAAGTCATCCGGCTGGCGCAGTCGCCCGAGGGCCGGGCGCCGCTGGAAAGCGTCCTGCAGGGCGGGGCGCTGTCGCACCTCGGCGCGCTCATCGCGATCGAATTCGGGTTCGCGATTGCATCCGACGTGCTCGCGCGGCTGGTGGGCCTGGTGGACACCCTGCTCTCGGAGCGGGTCGGCATCGCCACCAGCCTGCGATTGATGGAGCACGCCGCGACGCTCGACCTCGAGGATTTCGAGGACAGCGAGCTGCAGGACCAGCTCGAGCGGGCGCGCCGCCAGGCCTCGGGGCGCATGACGCTGATGGGCCAGGTGTTCAACCAGGCGCAGGACATCGTGACCATCGCGAGCTTCGCCGCCGGCCTGCTGATCTACGCGCCGTGGCTGATCGCGCTCCTGGCGATCGCGCTGGTGCCCGCCGTCATCGGCGAAGCGCGCTTCAACGCACAGGCCTACTGGCTCAACTACGCGCGAGCCCCGGAGCGCCGCGAGCTCGACTACGTCCGCCAGACCGCGGCGAGCGTCGAGACCGCGAAGGAAACCAAGATCTTCGGCTTGAACCCGTTCCTGATCGAGCGTTACCGCACGCTCGCCAACAGCTTCTTCGAGGCGAACAAGCGCCTTGCGATCCGTCGGGCCGGCTGGGGCGGGCTGCTCTCGTCGGTCGGCACCGTTGCGTACTACGTGGCGTACGCCTACATCGTGTGGCGCACCATCCACGGCGACTTTTCCATCGGCGACCTCACCTTCCTCGCCGGCTCCTTCCGCCGCCTCCACACCATGATGGAAGGCCTGCTGATGGGCTTCACCGCGCTCGCAAGCCAGGCGATGTACCTGGACGACCTGTTCTCTTTCTTCGAGATCAGGGCGGAGATCAGCTCGCCCGCCAATCCGCGCCCGTTCCCGAAGCCGATCCGCGAGGGTTTCGTCTTCGAAGGGGTGGGATTGCGTTATCCGAGCGCCGAGCGCTGGGCGGTGCGCAACCTCGGCTTCACACTGCAGGCGGGGGAGGTGCTGGCGCTGGTCGGCGAGAATGGCGCCGGCAAGACCACGCTGGTGAAGCTGCTGTCGCGCCTCTACGACCCCGACGAGGGCCGGATCCTCCTCGATGGCCACGACCTGCGCGAGTACGATCTCTTCGAGTTGCGCGCCAACATCGGCGTGATCTTCCAGGACTTCGTGCGCTTCCACCTCACGGCCGCGGAGAACATTGCCGTCGGCCGGATCGAGGCGCGCGGCGACCGCGAGCGTATCCGGGCGGCGGCCGAGGCCAGTGGCGCGAACGCCGTGATCGACAC
>JANNKG010000093.1:0-10974 GCA_031396185.1 Burkholderiales bacterium
GATCTGCAACCTCTGGATGATGATCGGCGTGCTGTCTGGCTTCGGGGCGACACTGACGCTGCCGGGCGCTCAAGGGCAAGGTGCTCAATACCTTCGAGGTCGATGCCAAGGAGCTCTACGCGAACACCGAGGTGCACGACATCGCCGTAGCCTTGGGCATCGATCCCCACGGCAACGACGCGGCCGACACGGTGCTGGAGAACCTGCGCTACGGCAAGGTCATCATCATGGCTGACGCCGACGTGGACGGCGCGCACATCCAGACCCTCCTCCTGACCCTCTTTTACCGGCATTTCCCCAAGCTGATCGAGCGCGGCCATGTGTACATCGCGCAAGCTCCGCTCTACGTGATCCGCGTGGCGCCCCACGGCAAGGTGCGGGCCGAGCGGCGTCTCTACGCGCTCGACGACATGGAGCGCGACCAGCTGATGGAAAAGCTGCGCGACGAGGGCGTGCGCGGCACGCTGGTCCACATCGGCCGCTTCAAGGGACTGGGGGAGATGAATCCCGACCAGTTGAAGGAAACCACGATGAGCCCGGACACCCGCCGGCTGATCGAGATGCGCCTGGACGCCGCGGAACACCAGGTCGCGCCGGCCGTGTTCAAGCTCCTGATGGGCAAAAGCGAGGCGGCGGGACGCCGCGCGTGGATGGAGAAGGAAGGGCATTCCATCGAGGCCGACCTGTGAGCGCCGCGCGAGTGAAAGCGCGGAAAGCCGCGAAGGGCGCCGACCGCTCGGGAGACCTGTTTGCGCCCTCCGCCGGCGGCGAGCCGCCGCGCGCACCGTCGTCGCCCTCCCCGCCCGCGGGCCCGCTCGACGGCCCCACGCTATCGGAGTTCGCTTCGCGCGCCTATCTCGCCTATGCAATGAGCGTGGTGAAGGGGCGCGCGTTGCCCTCGGTCGAGGACGGGCAGAAGCCCGTGCAGCGGCGCATCCTCTTCACGATGCGCGAGATGGGCAACCGCTCGGACACGCCGCACAAGAAGAGCGCGCGCATCGTGGGCGACGTGATCGGCAAGTACCACCCGCACGGGGACGTCGCGGTGTACGAGGCTGCGGTGCGCATGGCGCAGGACTTCACGTTGCGCTACCCGCTCATCGACGGCCAGGGAAACTTCGGCTCGCGCGATGGCGACAGCCCGGCCGCCTACCGCTACACCGAAGTGCGGCTCACGCCGTTCGCCGAGCACGTGCTGCTCTCGGAGCTGGACCGCGGTACCGTCGATTTCGCGGACAACTACGACGGCTCGATGCGCGAACCGACGCTCCTGCCGGCACGCCTGCCGGTGATGCTGCTGAACGGTGCCTCCGGCATCGCCGTCGGCATGGCCACCGAGATTCCGCCGCACAACTTGCGCGAGGTCGCCGAGGCGTGCGCGCAGACGCTCGAGGCGATGGACGGCGAAGACGGCCCTCGCCCCCGCGCAGGCGGGGGGCCAATTTCCCGCATCAAGGGGCCCGACTTTCCCGGCGGCGGCCAGATCATCTCGTCGCGGGAGGAGATCAAGCGCGCCTACGAGACCGGCCGCGGGAGTGTGCGTGTGCGCGCCCGATGGAGCGTCGAGAAGCTTGCGCGCGGGCAGTATCGGGTCGCCGTAACGCAGCTGCCGCCGAACACGTCCGCCGCGCGAGTGCTGGCGGAGATCGAGGAGCTCACCAATCCCAAGGCGAAATCCGGGAAGAAATCGCTCAGTACCGACCAGTCGAGCCTGAAGGCCGCGGCCTTGGGCATGCTCGAGACCGCGCGCGACGACTCGGACGGGGAGCATCCGGTGCGCCTGGTGTTCGAGCCCCGCACCAGCAAGGTCGACGCCGAGGAGCTGATGGCGTTCCTGCTCGCCCACACCTCGATGGAGGCCAACGTGGCGCTCAACATGGTGGCGATCGGCACCGACGCTCGCCCGCGCCAGATGGGCCTCGCGGAGGTGATCGGCGAGTGGGCGGGATTCCGCCTGGTGGTTCTTGAGCGGCGGCTGCGGTACCGCGCCGACGAGGTCGCCGACCGCACGCACATCCTCGAAGGCCGCATGCTCGCCTTCCTCAGCATCGACAAGGTCATCAAGGTCATCCGCAACGCGGACGAGCCCAAGCCCGAGCTGATGAAGAGCTTCGCCCTGTCGGAACGGCAGGCCGAAGACATCCTCGAGATCCGGCTGCGGCAGCTGGCGAGGCTCGAAGGAATCCGCATCGAACGCGAGTTGGCGGAGCTGAAGAAGGAGGCGTCCGGCCTCAAGCGCCTGCTCGGCTCGCCCGCTGAGCGACGCGCCCTTGCCGCCCGCGAGGTCCGCGAGGATGCCGCGCGTTTTGGCGACGCGCGCCGCACCTTCATCGAGGAGGCCGAACGCATCACCGTCTCGATGGTGGAAACCCTCACCGACGAGCCGGTAACGGTGATCCTGTCGCGCAACGGCTTCCTGCGCGCGCGCCAGGGCCATGGCATCGACCGCTCCGCTCTCAATTGGAAGGAAGGCGACGGCCCGCTCGCGATACGCGAAACGCGCACCGTGCATCCGATCGTGCTCCTCGGCGCCAACGGGCGCGTCTTCAACGTGCGGGCAACCGAGATCCCGGGCGGCAAGGGCGACGGCGTTCCCGCCAGCTCGCTTGCCGACACCCAGGGCAGTCCGATCGTGGGCATGGTGGCGGCGCCAGCCGACGTGGCCGTGCTGCTCGCGACCCGTGCCGGCAACGCTTTGCGGGCGAAGGTCGAGAACTTCATCACCCGCCAGCGCGCGGGCAAGCAGTTCATGTCGGTCGGCGAGGGCGATGCGTTGCTCGCACCGGTCCTGATCCCTGCCGGGGCCACGGAGGTGGCTGCGCTTTCACGCGATGCTCGCATGCTGGTTTTCCCACTCGAGGAAATCAACGAGCTGCCGAGCGGCGGAAAAGGCGTGATGGCGATGCGCCTGCACGAAGGCGAGCCGATGCTGGGGCTACAACCCGTCGGCGAGACGCTGAGGATCGTCGGCGTGGGTCGCGGGCAGAGGGTTGCGACCCTGGTCTTAAAGGCTGGGGAGCTCGCCCACTATCGGGGCTCCCGCGCGCGCACCGGACGCCTGCTCCAGGGCAGCCTCAAGCGCATCGAAGGCTTCGAGGAAGACTAAAGCGATCTAGGCGTCAGTCGGCCTTGATGTTTGCATCGCGGATCACCTTCGCCCACATCGCGATTTCCTGCTTGACGCGTGCCGACGCTTGCTCGGGCGTGGTCTGCACCGCGTACGCGCCTTGCAACAGAAGTTGCTCCTGCGCCTCGGGGGTTGCGAGGATTCTTGTGAGCTCGGCATTGAGTCGCTCGACGACCGGCTTCGGGGTTCCTGCGGGAACCAGGACGCCGAACATCGAGCTCACTTCATAGCCCGGCATCCCCTCCTCCGCGGTGGTCGGCACGTCGGGCAGCATCGAGATCCTCGTGGGCGTCGTCACGGCGAGCGCGCGCAGCTTGCCCCCCTTGATGAGTTGCAGCGACGCGGGAACCGTCTCGCACATGGTGAGCACTTGTCCCCCGACCAGGTCGGCCATCGCCGGCCCGCTGCCTTTGTACGGGACATGGATCATGTCCGCGCCCACGTTCTTCTTGAAGAGCTCGGCGCACATGCGTTGCGGCGCGCCGGCGCCCGAGGAGGCGTAGGTCAGCTTGCCGGGATTTGCCTTTGCGTACGCGACCAGCTCCTTGAAATCCTTCACCGGCAGCGAGGGATGCACGACCCACACGAGCGGCACCGATCCCACCACCGCGACGGGCACGAGATCGCGCTCGAGGTTGTAGCGAATCGAATCCTTCTCCAGCGTGGCCATGATGGAGTGCGAAGTGAGCGCACCCATGAGCAGCGTATAGCCATCGGGCGTGGACTTGGCCACCGCGTCCGCGCCGATGTTGCCGCCGGCCCCGCCCCGGTTGTCCACCACCACCTGCTGGCCAAGGGCGGTCGATAGGCGCTGCGCAAGCACCCGCCCGATCACATCCGTGGCGCCGCCGGGTGGGTACGGCACGATCATCTTGATGGACTTGTTGGGATACTGGGCAAGCGCCCCGCCCGCAGCGAGCAGCAGGGAAGAAAGCAGGGCGATGAAACGGGTTTTCATGTAACTCTCCTGGCGGCGCTTGGCGACGATTTTCATTGGGATAAAGTGGGGCTGGCCGAAAAGTAATCGAAAGGATAGCCCACGTGACCCAACTCCGCATTCCTGCCGTTTACATGCGTGGCGGCACGAGCAAGGGCGTCTTCTTCCGATCCGAGGACCTTCCGGAGGATCCCGTGGAGCGCGAGCGTGTCCTGCTGCGCGTGATCGGCAGCCCCGATCCCTACGGCAAGCAGATCGACGGCATGGGCGCGGCCACCTCGAGCACCAGCAAGGTCGTGATCCTCGCGCCCTCGCAGCGGCCCGATACCGACGTCGATTACCTGTTCGGGCAAGTGGTCATCGATCGGGCGTTCATCGACTGGTCGGGCAACTGCGGCAACCTCACCGCAGCCGTGGGTCCTTTCGCGGTTTCACAGGGATGGGTGAAGGCGCCGCGCGACGGCCACGCAGTGGCGCGCATCTGGCAGCAGAACATCGGCAAGCGCATCGTGGCCCACGTGCCGGTGTCCGGCGGCGACGTGGTGGAAGAAGGCGACTTCGAGCTCGATGGGGTCACGTTTCCGGCGGCCGAGATCCGCATCGAGTTCATGGACCCGGGCGGGGACGAAGCCGGCGATTCGGGCGCGATGTTGCCGACCGGCAACGTCCGCGACGTCCTCGACGTCCCGGGTGTGGGCCCGGTGGAGGCCACGCTCATCTGTGCGGGAATTCCCACGGTCTTCGTCAACGCCGCGGCCCTGGGCCTGGAGGGCACCGAGCTGCAGCCCGCCATCGACGCGAATGCCGCCCTGCTCGCGCGCATCGAATCGATCCGCTCGCACGCCGCGGTCGCCATGGGACTGACGACGCGCCCGCATACACCCAAGATCGCCTTCGTCGCGCCACCGCGCGCCTATGCGGCGAGCAGCGGCAAGGCGGTCGCCGCAAGCGAGGTCGACTTGAACGTTCGCATGATGTCGATGGGCAAGCTGCACCACGCGGTGCCCGGTACCGGCGCCGTCGCCGTGGCCGTGGCAAGCGCGATCACCGGAACGGTAACGCACGAGGCAGCGCGGAGCGGAGGCGATCCCATGCGGCGGCGCATCGGGCATCCGTCGGGATTGCTCGTCGTGGGCGCTGAGATTGCGCAAACGAACGGCGAATGGCGGGTGACCCGGGCGGTGATGAGCCGCAGCGCTCGCCGGCTGATGGAAGGCTGGGTTCGAATCCCCGCTCAGGCCTCCGGCGCCACGTATCCGTAGCGCAGGTTGGTGCGCCCCGGGCCGTCGCGCTCGTAGGCGGCGCGGGCGAGCGCCACTTTGTCGCCTCACCTACCGAGAATGTACATCTGCCACAGGTCCTTGTGGCTCATGTGCAGCATCGGCTGGATTGCCAGCAACGCGGTGCGCCCGATGCTGCCCTCGAGATAGGTCATCTCGGTGAACTTCGCGACCGTGGACTCGTCCACTGCGGCCTCGAAGCCGTTCTCGCGCAGGATCAGGATCCCCTTGGCGCGCAACGCGAGCTCGGTGTGCAGCCGGATGTAGCAGAGGATGTCGGCCACGATCGGACCCTGGAACTTGTCCTTCAGCGAATGCAGGTATTTGCCCACGGGTGAATCCGACAGCCGCCCGGAATGGATCAGCTCGAGCATCTCGGCATCGGCATCGAATCCCTTGCCGAGCCAGCTACCCACGGCACGCTCGCTGCGATCGAAGACGAGGAAGAAGAGCGGCGGCAGGACCAACGCGATGCCGAGGGTCGACAGCCGCGGCGACAGGAAGAAGTGGTTGAACGCGGAGTGCAGCAGCACCGCCAGCGCGAATCCGGGCAGGTAGGCCACGACACCCGCGCGTCCCGAACGCTCCATCATCGCCAGGCCCATCACCGCGAACATCGCCGTTGCCCCGCCATGCATTAATGCGGTGCCGAACCCGCGGACGACCCAGGTGCCCATTCCCGCCTCCGGAAACACGCGCAGGTAATGAAGGTTCTCGACCATCGCGAACCCCGCGCCGATGGCGAACCCGAAGATCGCGGCGTCCACCAGGAAGCCGATCCGGTGAGCGCGGACCAGGGCCACGATCACCAGGCCCTTCAGGAGCTCCTCGACCACGGGCGCCACGTAGCGCGTGAAGTTGTCGAACTCCATCGGAGCGTGCTCGAGGAGGGCCGCGTTCGCGGCGTAGGTCGCCGCGGCCATGGCCATGCCCGCCACCACCACCGCGACCACGGTGCGCAGCTTGACGAGCTTGTAGCTGTCGAGGAAGAGGAGGCCGGCGAGGAAGGTCAGGACCGGGGCGAGGCCTACCAGCGCGGGAGCGAGGGGCGCCAATTACTTGGTCTGGACCGCCTGTGTGAAGCGCGCATCGACGAGCGCGCGCGAGAACGCGGGATCCGCGGCCAGCACCTGGAAACCGGGCGTGGACGCCAACCGCGAGAACGCCTCGGAGTGCCTCGCCAGCACTGCGAACGCGCTCGGCTCGCGGGCGATCGCCTCCGCCGCCCGCGGGCTTGCAGCGAATGCGGACATCGCCTGCGGGCTCGCGGCGATTGCGGACATCGCCGCGGGATTCCGGCTGAGGGCCTCGAACGCCTTGGCGTGCACGTTCACCTCGTCGAACGACTTGCGATGCGAGGCCATCGCGCTGAAGACCTGGGGGGCGGAGCCGAGCGCGGCCAACGCTTGGCGATCCGCGCTGAATGCGAGGAACGCCTGGGTCTGGTTGCCGAGGCTATTGAAAGCGTGAGCGTTGCGGGCCATCGCCTGGAAGGCCTTCGGGTCGGCCGCCAGCACCGCAAACGCCGCCGAATGGGCGGTCATCGCCGCGAAAACCTGGGCGTCGTAACCCAGGGCCCCGAATGCCCGCGCGTGCGCCGCGTGAACCGCGAGCGCGTCCGCATTGGGCGCCAGCACTTCACGGATCATGGCGGCGGCGGCTTCGGGATGCTCGGCCAGGCGTTGGAAATATTTCGAGTTCTGCGCGAGAACCCGGAGCACGTCGGGCTGGGTGGCGAGGATCTCGAAGGTCGCCGCATCGGCGACGAGCGCCTGGTACACCTCGGGGTCCCGCGCGATCGCAGCCATCGCCGTGGGGTGCGCAAACAGGACGCGAAGCGCCTGCGGGGCCTGGGCGTAGGCCTCGAACGCCGCTGCATGGCGGGCAATGATCGCCAGCGCCTCGGGATGGGCCGCGAATGAGGTGTACGCATCCGGATGGAGCGCGAGGATCCTCAGCACCTCCGGCTGGCGCGCCAGCGCGACGAAGCCGGGATCCTGCGCCAGGGCGCGCAACCCGTAGTCCCTTGCCAGTCGCTCGAACGCCTCCGTTTGCATCAGCTGGACGATCGCCTGGTCGCCGAGCATGACGTCCTCGGGCTGGATCGCCGCCGCGCGATAGCGTTCGGCCGGAGCGACCGTCCCCGACAGGCCCTCACCCCGGCCCGGGAAGTCGAGCCCGAAGTGGGCCACCAGCACGCCCACCGCGAGGCCCAGGGTGAGCACGATGAAGGCGATGCGCTTGTTTCGTGACGGGTTTGCGGGTTGGCGCATGGTCGACTGCCTCGTTGTCGTGGTGAGCGCCTTGAAAACGGCCGGTTTCGGGCACCGGCTCTGTTGCGACTCTAGCCTACTTACATGATCTTGAGCGACACCATCCATTCGTCGCCGGCGCGCGAAGCGCCGCGGAAGCCGACTGCGTAGCCGAAGGAGAGCGTCATGTCGTACCAGTGCAGCACGCTGAAGCGCAGGTCGGCCTGGGCGCCCGCGGTGCCGTAGCGCCGGCGCAGCCGGGAATTCTGCGGGTCGGTCCAGAGCGCGGCGGCGAAGAGCGAGGAGCGCAACCAGGTCGCGTGCAGGCCCGGCGTGCCGAGGTTGGCGAAGACCACGGGTGGCAGGTTGACCTCGACCATCTGGCGCGCAAAGCTGCGCCCGCTGATCTCGTCGATCTCGAAGCCCGGGAACGCATGATGCTGGCGATAGCGCTGGATCGAGCGGCTGTCGACGTAGTTGTTCTTGAAGCCGCCGAAATAGAAATTGGCGAATGGGTTGCCGCGGTCGCCGCTCGAGGTGCCCGCGGCGCTGCGCAGCCATAGGGAGGCATGGGGAACCGGCAGCGGCATGCCGAAGTCGATCCCCGCCCAGATCTGGGGAGTGGTCTCGCCGTTGGCGTGACTGGCGCTCGCGACCACATCCCACGTGAGGCCCTTCTCGTCGTCGACCGCGCCCAGGGAGCGTCGCACGAACGTGTAGTGCAAGCCCACCTGCCCTGTCGCGAGACGCTCGACCGGCGCCCGCACGTTCTGGAAATCGGGCAGCGTGTCGAGCTTGCCGTAGTAGGCGATCTCGGATTTGAGCTCGAGCTTGCGCGGCTCGTCGAAGATGAGGAAGTCGTCGTAACCCACGACCGCCGCGTAGCCCTTGCGAGCGCGCTTGGTCGGTCCGAAGAGGTCGTAGAAATCGGACCGGTTCCACGACAGGCGCGTGTGCCAGTTCTGGTAGCGGCCGGTGATCGCGAGGTGTCCCGCCTCGTCACGGCTAAGCTTCGAGTCGGGCGTGATGGCGGCGGTGATCCCGATCGCCGCGAAGCCGAGCGGATCGCCGATGTTCACGTGGTAGCCGAGGCCCACCGAATCCTTGTAGCCCTGCAGCACCGGGAAGGCGCTTTGTACCTCCAGCCGGCGCAGCGGTCGGTAGACGCCTTTCGCCGTCACCTGCGCCTCGTAGTCGACGTTGCCCGGCGGCGGCACGCCCCACGTCGTCACGACCGGATGCTTCGCGGCGAGCTCGGCGCCGAGGAACCGGATTGCGCTGACATCCTTCACCGGGCGCGGCTCGATCACCGCTGGCACGAATCCCTGGCCGGTGAAGTTCAGCACCACCAGGCGCCCGTCGGCGAGCGGCACCGGGCGGAAGAAACCCGACTCGGCGTTGGAAACCGCCTCGACCGCCCCGTTCGCCACCTCATAGCGGAAGATGTTGGAGATGCCGGTGTAGTAGCTGCTGCCGTACAAGTACCGCCCGTCGCGTGAAAAGACGAAGCCTTCGGGCACCGACTGTCCGAAGCTGTGTTCGCTAAGGGGCTTGGCGTCACCCTTCAACAGGGCCTCCAGGGGCCAGACGCGCAGGAACTCGTCGCCGGTGACCTCGCTCACCGACGCCGACACCAGCCGGCCGTCGGGCGAGATGTCGAGATCGCTGGGCACGACCCCGTAGGGGAACGTGTACACCTGGTTCCATTCCCTGTACGGATGGGGAATGCGCACCAGCGTCGCGAGCCCGTTCTGGTGGCGCACCCCCAGGAGCGAGCGGTCCTTCGCGTTGAAGACGATCTCGCCAATGCGCGCGTCCAGCTGCAGCAGCGTCTCGCGCCCGCTGTCGATATCGAGGGACATCAGGTCGCGGAACGCCAGGTTGTCGGCGGTGTAGAAGGCGGTGCGGCTGGCAGGGTCGTAGGCGAACGAGGTGACCGAGTAGAGCATCGCGCCCTTCACGTCGGCGAGCCGCGTGAGCGTGCCGTCGCGGGTGTTGAGGGCCCCCACGTGCTCCACGACCCCCGGGTAGCGGAACGCGCCGTAGAGGATGCCGCTCGCCTCGTCGTAGTGGGTGCGCGAGCTCGAGCCCACCGCGGTGGCGACCAGGTTGCGCTGTGCGGTGACCGGGTTCTTGCGCACCTCCACCAGGTTGCGCGCCTGGAAGGCGCGCTCGAAAGCGATCCACTCGTCCCAACCCTGCTCGAGCGGCCTGCCGAAGACGTGCTCGAACTGGTCGGCATAGCCGCGCTTGCTGCCCTCGTCGCGCTTGAGCCACGCGACCACCTTCTCGGGCGAGTGCGCGTGGGCGAGGTAGGTGAAGAAGCGCGTGCCGTAGAGGTAGGCGTTGGCACCGACCTGGAAGTCGGTGCGCGTGCCGCGCGAGACGAGCGCGAGCGGATCGTAGAACGGTGCCGAGTCGCGCACCATCGCCCGGAACACCATCTCGTCGTAGCCGCCCTGCGCGCGCCCGAATCCGCCGCCCATCCACGTCTCCATGAAGACGGCGCTGCCTTCGAGGTACCAGCGCGGCACGGTGAACCGCGGCACCGTGAGGTAGCTGTAGAGCAGCGTCTCGGGATGCTGCGATTGCGCATAGAGCTTGCCGAGGAAGAAGCGCCGCCAGCGCTGGTCCTGCGCGGTCGCCATGTCGGTCGTCGACAGGTGCACCAGCTCGTGGTTCATGGTCGAGTACATGCGCTCGCTCGACGGATTCGTCTCGAAGGCGCGCGACATCGGCGCGATGTCGAAGCGCACCGTGTTGCGCGGGATCGGCGTGGCGCCCGCGTTGCCGTAGTCGGAAAAGTCCTTGAGCATCACGGTGGTGGGCTCGGACGGATTCCAGCCGAAGATGCGCCGCTGCCAGGCGAGCGAATTGATGAAGGTGCGCGCGGCATGCGGCACGAGATAGGAAAGGATCGGGTCCTGGTAGACGAGCTCGAGGTCGGGCGTGCGCAGGTGCGACAGCCCCAGCGGACTTTCTTCGGCCTCCGGCGCGACGGGGTTCGTCTCGGCGGCAGCGGGAAACGCCAGCGCCGCCAGCAACCACCAGCCCATCGTGCGCATCGACTCGCTCCCCAAAACGAAACCGCCGGTCTTGCGCCGGCGGTCTCGACTCCCTGATGCGATGCGAGGTTACTGTCTTTGGCTAGAGAAGGCCAGTGGGTTCTGCGACAGGACCTGGAATGCCGCAGGGCTGCGTGCAAGCGACATGAACGCCTGCGGATGCAACGCCATCACCTGAAAGAGCTGCGGGCTGGACTTCATCGTGGCCAGTGCCTGGGGATGGGACGACATTGCCTGGAAAGCCGCGGGGTGGGCTTTCATCGCTGCGAACGCCGCGGGACTGGCGAGCACGGCTTTGAAGGCTTCCGGGCTG
>JANNKG010000154.1:0-4922 GCA_031396185.1 Burkholderiales bacterium
GCCTGGAATCTAGAAAAGGGTGACGCTCTTGCTGCCCATGAGCTCGGCCAGCGCCGTCTCGGCATTGATCAGCCGGTCGGCCATGGCGCTCAGGAACGCAAGGTGGAATTTCTGGGTGACCTCGGCCGAGGCGAGCCACAGCACGTCGGGCTCGAACTCGATCACCGCGCAGTCGGTGACGGCGGTGAGCGTGCTGAAACGCTTGGCCCCCGAGCGGCGCAGGAAGGAGGTCTCGCACAGGCACTCGCCCGCGCCCCGAATCGCCAGCAGTGTGCCGCTGCGCGTGACGCGCATCTGGCCGCGCACGAGCACGAAGAACGAGTAGCCGGGATCGTTCTCGCCCACCAGCTGCGATCCCGCCCGCACATCGAACCAGCGGCCCATCGGGGCGACTTCGGCGAGGGCCTCGGCGCCAAATTCGCGAAAGAACGGCAGCGTGCGCAGGAGTTCCACCTGCTCGCCGGCACCCGACGTGCCGTGCGGGGTGGAGATGGTGCGCAGGTCCGCGGCGAAGTCCTCCCATGAGGGGTAGCGGAGCTGGGGGTCGCGCGCGGTCGCCCGCGAAAAGACCACGTCGAAGAGCGGCGGGATGTCCGGCTTCGCCTCGCTGGGCGACGGCAGGTTGCCGAGCATGATGCGCGCGGCGAGAGCCGCCGGGGTGTCCGGTGCGAATGGCAGTGCGCCGACCAGCAGCTTGTAGAGCATGATGCCCATCGAATACATGTCGGACTTCATCGACGCGGCCTTGCCCTCGAGCTGCTCGGGCGCCATGTACGCTGGCGAGCCCACCACCATCGCACGGGTCGAATCGAACGCAAGGTTCGAGAACGCGACGCCGAAGTCGGCCACCTTGGCCTCGCCTTCGGCGCTCATCAGGATGTTGGCGGGCTTGAGGTCGCGATGAATCACGCCGTTAGCGTTGGCGTAGGAGAGCGCATCGCAACAGCTCTCCAGCAGGTGCGCCACCCGCTCGGGAGGAAGCAGCCCGTCCGGCGTGCAGAAGCGCTCGAGGCTCCCCTCCTTTGCATACTCCATGACGATGTAGGCGCGGTCGTCGTCCGCGGCCGCGTCGTACACCTGCGTGATATTGGGGTGGGTGAGGCGCTTGGCGAGGAGCGTCTCCTTGAGGAAGAGCGAGCGGAAAAGCTTGCGGTCCTCGGAATTCAGGCGCTGTGGGTTGTAGACCTTGATGGCGACGTCGCGTGCCGGAAAGAGCTCCCGGCCCAGGTAGATCGTGGCGGAGGCGCCGCGCCCGAGTATCCCCATGATCTCCCACGAGCCGATCCGGTTGGGCACTTCGCAAGCCGCTGCCTCCCCTCCGGGCGGAATCGTGGGCCTGAAGCTCACTCGCGCTCCTCGCGCACACGCTTCATGAGATGGGCGACGTCCAGGAGCAGCACGCTGGTTCCATCGCGCGCGCCGATTCCCGCGATCGCCGCGCCCACGGCGCGCTCGCCCAGGTCCGGCGCCGGCAGGATCTCGTCGTCGGCAAGTGCCAGCACGTCGGAGACGCTCGAGACGGCGAGCCCGACTAGGCGCCCGTCGACGTTCAGCACGATCGCACTGGCTTCCTGGAGGGCGAGCGGCTCGGGAAAGCCGAACATCAGTCCCAGGTCCACCACCGGCACGATTGCACCGCGCAGGTTGATTACGCCGCGCACGAAGCGGGCGACGTGCGGAATGCGCGTCACATGATCGATCTTGCGGATCTCCTGGACCTGCAGGATATCGATGCCGTAACTCTCCTCGCCAAGGGTGCAGGTGAGGAACTCGCGCCGTGCGCGTTCCGCCTCGCCGTGGAGGGCGTCCATGAACTCCGTTTCGGCGTTCATCTTGCCGCCTCCCTCTTGCCAACGCGCGCAAGGGCCTTGTCGCGCAGCTTGCCGAGCGCGGCCACCTCGTGCACGGCGTCGAGCTCGATCGCCTCGCGTGGCATGCCGAAGATCACCGATGTGGCCTCGTCCTGGGCGATGTTCCAGGCGCCGGCCTCCTTCATCTTGAGCATGCCCTTGGCGCCGTCCTTGCCCATGCCGGTCATGATCACGCCGATCGCGTCGACGCCCAGGAATTTCGCCGCCGACAGGAAGAGGAAGTCCACCGACGGGCGATGCAGGTTCATCGGCGGCTCCGTGGAAAGCTTGCAGAGCAGCTGCCCGTCGTCGCGCTTCACCCACAGGTGCTTGCCGCCCGGCGCGATGTAGGCGTGGCCGGGCAGGATCGGATCGTTGTGCTCGGCCTCCTTCACGCGGATCTGGCAGAGGCCGTCGAGGCGCTCGGCGAACATGCGGGTGAAGTTCTCCGGCATGTGCTGCACGATCGCGATGCCGGGGCAGTCCACGGTCATCCCGATCAGGAACTCGCGGATGGCCTCGGTTCCGCCGGTCGAGGCGCCGACGGCGATCAGCTGCTCGGAGGTCTTCACCCCGCGTGGCACGGGACGCTTGGGAACGACCGCTGGCATGGAGGCCGTATCCTCGGGGTTGGCGCGGCGCGGCGGCTTGAGCCTCGCGCTCTTGGCCGCGCGGATCTTCTCGGCGATCAGGTCGCCGTAATCGTCGGGCGTCTGCTCGTTCAGCTTCGGCTTGGTCACGAAGTCGACTGCGCCCAGCTCGAGCGCGCGAAAGGTCACCTCGCTGCCGCGCTCGGTCGCCGACGAGATCATCACCACCGGCATCGGGTGCGCCCGCATCAGCTTGTCGAGGAATTCCAGGCCGTTCATCTTCGGCATCTCGACGTCGAGGGTGAGCACGTCGGGCGTGAGTTTCTTGATCAGATCGCGCGCCTCGAACGCGTCGGCCGCCGCACCCACCACCTCGATGTCGGGCTGCTCCTTCAGGATGTCGGTGAGCACGTCGCGGATCATCCGCGAATCATCGACGATGAGAACTCTGATCTTGTCGCTCACTCATCCACCCCATTCGTGAAATTCGTCATCACTTGAACAACTCCGCCTGGCCCTCGATCGGGCCGTGGAAAAGACGCGCGCCGTAGTCGCGCTCGCGCAGCACGATGGTGTCGTTGTTGACCTTGCGAAGCCGCTTGACCATCACCTTGCCGCTGCGGGGGAAGAAATAGATCTTGCGTGGCCAGACGTCCAGCAGGTCGCGGGCGATGATCGGGATGCGCTCGATGCTGAGGTATTCCACGATGAATTCCGCGTTCTGTTGGCCCACGTTCGAGAGCATGAAGCCCTGCAGCACATTGCCGCCGCCGAATACCTTGGCCTCCAGGCGGTCGCGCCGGCCACCGAGCTTCAAGATCTGGTTGATCAGCAGCTCCATCGCGTGCACCCCGTAACGCCCGCCGGCGCTGATGTTGCCGTGGGTGCCGATGAGCTTGCCCTCGTCCGGCAGCATGAAGTGATTCATGCCGCCGATGCCGCTGTCGCGGTCGCGCAGGCACGCCGAGACGCACGAGCCCAGCACCGTGACCAGCGCCATGTCCTTGTTGGTGGCGTAATACTCGCCCGGCAGGATCTTGGCCGAATCGACCTTGAAATGCGGGTCGAAATAGCGATTCGGCTGCTCGTCGCGCAGCGGATCGTCTTCCCGCATCATGAGGCACTCCTTGATGCCTGGGACCCGTCCCGCATCATGCCGCCGCCACTCGCTCGTACACCGTCTGGCCGCGCAGCCGGAAGTGCCGCCCCTGGTCGAGCAGGCTCTCGGCGTGGCCGGCAAAGAACAGGCCGCTCGGGCGCAGCAACTGCGCATAACGCTCCACGAGCTTGCGCTGGGTAGGCTTGTCGAAATAGATCATCACGTTGCGGCAGAAGATCGCGTCGAACCCGGGCTCGATCGGCCATTGCGCGTCCATCAGGTTCACGCGCAGGAACTCCACGTGGGCGGCAACCTCGCGACGCACCCGGGCCCGCCCCTCGTTGCGCCCGGCCCCGCGCAGGAAAAACCGCTTCTGGCGCTCCTCGGGCAGCTTCAGGACCGACTGCACCGGATACACGCCTTCGCGCGCGGTCGCGATGACCTGCGTGTCCAGGTCGCTCGCGAGCACCTGGAAGGGCGCGGTTCCCAGCGCCTCCATGAGGCACATCGCAATCGTGTACGGCTCCTCGCCCGTCGAGCACCCGGCGCTCCAGACGCGGAACGGCTCGTTCGGGCGTGCCGAGGCGCGCGCGTGCGCGGCAAGGATGGCGAAGTGGTGCTCCTCGCGGTAGAACGCCGTCACGTTGGTGGTGAGCGCGTTGGTGCAATGCTCCCACTCGGCAGGCTCGAGGTCGAGGAAACGCACGTAATCGTCGAAGGAGGAAATCCCGAGCGAGCGTAGCCGGCGGGCGAGGCGCGCATACACCATCTCGCGCTTGCCCTCCGGCAGGCGGATGCCGGAGAACTTGTAGATGCGGTCGCTGATCACGCGGAAATGCTCCGCGCTGAACGCGAACTCGCGCGACGCCTCGGTGGACGCGTTCACGCGAGGCTCCGCGCGATGGCCCGCGCACCCGTGGTGCGGGTCACCGCCCCCACGTCGAGGATCAGCGCCACTCGCCCGTCTCCCAGGATCGTGGCGCCGGCGATTCCGGGCACCGAATGCAGGTTGGCGTCGAGCGACTTGACCACCAGCTGCCGCTGGCCGATGAGGCTGTCGACAAGGAGGGCGGCGCGGCGATTGTCGATCTCGACCACCAGGCAGAGCTGGCCGCCTTCCGCCTGCGGGGCAGAACGCGCCGGCGACTGCACCACGTCGGCCAGGTTGATGAGCGGCAGGTGCTCCCCGCGCACCGCCACCAGCGAGGCCTGGTTCACGATGCTCTTGATGTCGCCTGCAGTCGGCCTGATCGCCTCGGCCACGAACTCGAGCGGGACGATGTACTGCTCGTCGCCTCGACGAATGTCGGCACGCTGGTCAACTACGGTGGGACCCTCGCCCCAGGCGGCAGTTTGGTCACAAATACCCCGGACATCTACGGC
>JANNKG010000165.1:0-7867 GCA_031396185.1 Burkholderiales bacterium
TCGTCTTCTTCTTCGCCTGCCTTGCAGCGGTGGCGTGGATCTTCAGAACCGGCTACCGGCTCAAGAACTAGCCGCGCGGAAAAACGATGCTCACAGGTCCACCAGCGGCTTGAAGCCGCCCCAGGCCATGCGCTTCATGTCGAAGGGCATCTTCTTGGGGTCCATCATTTCAGCGAGCCGGGGGTCCTTCATGACCTTCTTCATGATGCGGTCTCGGGAGCCCTTGGACTTGTAGGTGATCCATGAAAACACGACGGTCTCGCCGGCCTTGAGCCTGGCCATTTTCGGGAATATGGACTTGTGGGTCTCCCCGTCCATCTTCGAGACGAACGAGTCGCCGATGCATTCGACGTATTCGAGGGCGCCGTGCTCGCGCCAGACTTTCCCGGCCAACCGGGCCACTCGAACGTACGCCTTGAGATTCTTTTTTTTCAGCGGGATGACGAAACCATCGACGTAACGCATAGATCCTCCGGGGTCAGGACTCCAAATTCGATGCTAAGGCCGCACATTGTAAGCAATCGCAGGCGGTAAGATTCGCCCATGAACCCGGCAGCCGCGCCCGCCGCGCGCATCATCGTCACCGGCGGCACGTTCGACAAGCACTACGACGCCATCAGGGGCGAACTCACGTTCAAGGAGACGCACCTGCCGGCGATCCTCGAGCAAGCGCGCGTGACCTTGCCGGTCGCGATCGAGATCAACCAGCTGATCGACAGCCTGCACATGACCGGCGCGCATCGCGAGAGCGTGCTCGCGGCTTGCCGCGCCGCGCCCGAGCACGCGATCGTGGTGGTCCACGGCACCGATACCATGGCCGAGACCGCGCAGGTGGTGGGCGCCGCCACGCTCGACAAGACGGTGGTGTTCACCGGCGCGATGATCCCGTACTCGGTGCAGGGGTCCGATGCGCTCTTCAACCTGGGCTTCGCGCTCGCCATGGCCCAAGCGCTCGACGCGGGCGCCTACGTCGCGATGAACGGGCAGGTCTTTGCGTGGAACGACGTGCGCAAGGACAGGCAGACGGGCATCTTCCAGAAGGCCACGTGATAGCCATCCCAACCGGGGCAGGGATCAGGACGGCGCGCGCCATGGCGCTCGCGCGGCAACTCGGGGCGGGCTTCGTCGCCGGCATCACCGGCGTCATCTTCGCGATGACGTATGGGGCGTTGCTTTTCGCGGGGCCCCTGGAGCGCTTCCTCGGATACGGGCTCACGATCGCGCTCATCGCGCTGGCGGTGGGCAGCCTCGTCGGCTGGGCCTCGCGCGAGAAGGCGCTCATCGCAGGGGCGGATTCCAACTCGACGGCGCTGCTGGCGAGCGCTCTGGCGGGATTGGGTGCGGCGGGGCTCGCGCCCGACGACACGTTGCAAGTGGCGCTCGCAGTCGTCTTCGCCACCTCGCTCGTCTGCGCCCTCACGTTCTGGCTGCTGTCGCAGCGCGGCCTCGCCAACATCGTGCGCTTCGTGCCGTTCCCCGTGATGGCAGGATTCCTCGCCTCGAGCGGTTGGCTACTGGCGGTAGGTGCGATGACCATCGTCATAGGAACCCCCCTCACGCCGGAAAACGCGGTCTCGCTCGCGCAGGGCGCCTGGCAGCACGTCTGCGTCGCCGTGGCCGTGGCCCTGCTGCTGATGGAGCTGTCGAGCCGCCTGCCGGGCAGCGTGCTGATGCCCGTCGTGATCGCCGCCACCACGCTCCTGATCCACGGCCTGCTGGCAAGCTCCTGGTGCGCGCAGGATGCCTGCGAGGCATCGCGATGGCTGTTCCCCACGGCCCCGCAGGCGTTGTGGCTGCCTCCCTGGAACCTGCGCCTCGACGGCGACATCATCCGCCTGGTCGGTGGCTTCGTTCCCACCATGCTCGTGGTCGCGTTCGTGGCCTTGATCGCCGTGACGCTCACGCTCGCGAGCCTCGAGATCGAGTTGCGCCGCGAGTTCGACCTCGGGCACGAGCTGCGGGTGCACGCCGGGGCTGCGGGGATCGCAGGTGCGCTCGGGGGAATGACCGCGTCGGCGTCGATTTCGCGCACGGCGCTGAATCGGCGCAGCGGCGCCACGGCCGTGGCGGGCCTGGTCTCCGCCGGCATGGCGCTGGCCATGCTGCTGGGGGCGAGCCACGTGATGGGCTACATGGCGCGCGCGGCGATCGGCGGCCTGGTGCTCTACCTCGGCATCGCCATGCTGCGCCAGTGGATCTGGGACGTGCGTCGCATCGCGCGCCCCGTCGAGGTGCTGCAGATCCTCCTCATCGTGGCCGTCACCGCGCGCCACGGGTTCATCGCGGGGTTCGGCGCGGGCGTCCTCTTCGCGTGCGTGACATTCGTCGTGACCTACAGCCGGATCCCGCTCACGGACCTCGCCACGCACCTGGGGGCGCTACGCAGCTCGGTCGTGCGCTCGCCCGGCGAGGAGCAGGCGCTTGCCGTCCAGGGAGCGAAAGTGCCCGTCTACCGCCTGAGCGGCTACGTGTTCTTCGGCTCGGCGTCGAAGATCGACGCGATGTTCACGGAGCACCTGCTGGGCGACGCCGAGGCGGTGGTGCTCGACTTCTCGCGCGTGAGCGGCATCGACACGTCGGCTCTCGCGGTCTTCCAGCGCATTCTGCGGCGCCATTTCCAGACGAGCGTGAGATTCCACTTCGTCTACGGCCAGCCGAGCCGCCTGCAGCTGGTGGCTCTCGGGATCACGCCGGGCGGCAGCCGCAACCTGAAGTACCACGATTCCCTGGATCGAGCGCTCGAGGCCGCCGAGGAGGCGCTTCTGGAAGCCCATCACAAGGACGGCTTCGACCAGACGATGATGGGGACCGCCACGTCGCTCGACTGGCGCTCGCCGTTCGAGGCTTACCTCGAGACGCGCGAGATCGCCGAGGGCGAGGCGCTCTTCCAGGAAGGCGATCGCTCCGACGAGGTCTACTTCGTCGATAGCGGGCGCTTCGACGTGCTCAAGCGCATGGGGGAGGGGGCGCCCGTACGACTTGCCAAGGTGCGGCATGGCGCGCTGCTGGGAGAGATCGCGTTCTACCTGGGCGAGCCCCGTAGCGCGACGATCGTGGCGAGCGAGCCTTCCATGGTGCGCGTGATGCACCGCTCCGCGCTCGAGCGGATGCGAGCCGAGCGGCCCGAGCTCGCCATGCAGTTCGACCACATGGTCATTCGCAGCGTGGCGCGCTCGCTCAAGCGGACCACGCAGATGGTGACGACTCTCACGTGAGCGTCGCCCATCAACCGCACGCCGCATAGGATGAGAATATGACTTTACATAATACAAATTATGCGCGATTCAATAGGACGTCTCCTAGGCTCGGGGACGGCGGACGCGCTGGGCTCGCCGTCATTGCCCTCGCTGAACAGCCTCGCTCACGCGGTAGCCGGTCACGAGCTCGAGGCTCCGGGCCGGCAAGTTCTTGCAGATCCCTCGCCCTTCGCTTGCGGTCACTCGCGAGCTGGCGCGTCTCTCCTTCAAGTCGAACCTGAGCTGCCGTGAAAAGCACGGCCCCGGAGTGGATTTTGTGAGCACTTCGGTCTCGCTCCAGCGCTCCACCGTGAACTGTGTGTGCTGTGCTTCGAGCAGTCCCTTCTGGCCCACGAATGACACCGACGCCGCCGACTCCACGCACTCCATCCGCGCTTTGCGGCATTCGATCGTGTTCGTGACCAGCGGCTCGGGGGGACCGCTTTCGGGCACCCAGGTGCCGCGCGTCAAGATGAACCGGGTATCGTCGGACCCGCCGGAATCCTCGAATTGGTAATTGGGAAGCGCCACCGGAACCTTGCGAAGCGCATTCAATTCGCGATAGGTGAGCGCGGCGAAAACGCCGAGCACAACGACGGCGGTGACTTCGCCGATGCGTACGTAACGGTGCAGCTTATCCACCGCCGTACCTTAGCCCGGACGGGCCCCAATGGCAAAGGAACACTTAGCAGCTCTCGAGGATCGCGTCGATCTCGTCGGGATCCACAGGCTTCACCAGATGCCGGTCGAAGCCCGCCTCGCGCGCGCGCTTGCGGTCGTTCTCCTGCCCCCACCCGGTGACTGCGACCAAAAGTGCACCCGACGTCGACGGCTGCGCGCGCAGCCGCCGTGCCACCTCGTAGCCGTGGACCTTGGGCATTCCGATGTCCACGAATGCCACCTCGGGCGAGAACTGCTCGGCCTCCCGCAGCGCTTCCACCCCGTCGTGCGCGATGCGAACCTCGTGCCCCCGGGCCGAGAGAAGCTCGCCGAGGCTCGTGGCGAAATCGACGTTGTCGTCTGCGAGGAGGATGCGCCGGCCCTGCGCCTCGCCGCCCCGCTCCTTCAGCCCGCGCGCCTTTTCCACGCGCCCGGATGAAAGCGGCAGGCGCACGATGAACTCGCTCCCCTTCCCTACGCCCGCGCTTGTGACTTCGATGCTCCCGTTGTGGAGCTCGACCAGGCGCTTGGCAAGCGTCAGTCCGACGCCCAAACCCGCCTGGGAGCGCTCGAGCGTGCGGTCGACCTGTGCAAACATGTCGAAAATGCTTTCCAGCGACTCGGCCGCGAGCCCGATCCCCTTGTCGCGCACCCGTATCACCGCATCGCGCCCCTCGCGCGCCGCGCTGATCGCGACTTCCCCGCCCGGGTCGCTGTACTTCGCCGCATTGTTGAGCAGGTTCGAGAACACCTGTGCCAGGCGCGTGCGGTCGCCTTCGATGACAATCGGCTCCTGCGGCAGGACCAGGTCGAACTTGTGGCCTCGCGACTCGATGAAGGGCTTGGCGATCTCAACCGCGTCGCGCAGCGCCGATTGCAGCTCGAGGATGGTCTTTCTTACCGCGAGCTTGCCCGTGGTGATGCGCGAGACATCCAGCAGGTCATCGACCAGCCGCACCATCTGCACCACCTGGCGCTCCATCATCTCGCGCGCCGCGCTCGACTTCACGGGATCGTCGCCCACACGGCGAAGGATTTCGAGTGCGTTGCGAATCGGCGCGAGCGGATTGCGCAGCTCGTGCGCCAGCGTGGCGAGAAACTCGTCCTTGCGCTGGTCGGCCATTCGCAGTGCATCCGCGCGCCGGCCTGACTCCGCAAGCATGTTGTTGAAGGATTCCACCAGCTGGCCGATCTCGTCCTCGGTGGTCTTGCGCGCCCGCAGCGAGTAGTCGCGCTTCTCACGGACCTCGCGCGCGAGCCGCGCCACTTCAAGGATGGGCCCCGTCACCGCGGACTGCAGCCAGCCGGACAACAGCGCCGCCACCGCGAGGCTTGCAATCATCACCGCGGTGAGGATCGTGAGGTAGTCGAGCAGCCGGTCCCACGGCCGGTAAAGGGAGCGCAGGTGCACCGTGCCGATGGCCTCGCCATTCTCCATCACGTTGCGGAACAATATGAACTGATCGTTCTCGATGCGATAGCCGTCCGCCAAAGGCGACGGCGGGAAGTCCGGCGCACCCGTGTCCGGCCTCACGTACGTGGCGAATAGCTTGCCATCTCGAGTGTAGAGGGCGGCGGCCAGCACGCGCGGGCGCACGCGCATGACCGAAAGATCCTTTTCCGCAGTGGCTCGATCGCCGAATGACAGAGCCGGCGCGCTCGCGCGGGCGAGCACTTCGGCCTGGGTGACGAGGTCATTGCTCCACTGGCGCTCGTAGGACTGGAGGTCATAAATCACCAGGCCGAGCGCGCTCAACGCCAGCGCCGATACGGTCGTCGCAAGCGCCAGCAGCATGACCTTGGTACGCAGCGACCGGTTGAGCGCGGAAAAAAACGTCATGTTCTGGGGAGCACCCGCCTCGCGACGGCCAGCATCCTCGAGCTGATGCGAAGGCCGGACCGCTCCGCCGCCTCGAGGGAGACCTCGAAACCGATGCGGTCTTCCGCGGGCACGAAGTTGATGGCACTGCCGAGTTCGAGGCCGCGCTCGCTCTCCGTCACCACCAGGCTGCCTTGCTGCTGGGCGGTCCGAATGAGCGCGCGGGCGTTGGCTTCGCCGCGGGCCACGAAGACGACATGAATGCCGCGCGGCGCATCGCCTTCGCGAAGCCGGCGCACAAGCACGATTCGGCCATTCACGTTGCGACCCGGCACCAGCTTCTCGAGTTCCGAGGCGATCTCGTCGGAGCCAGCAACGCCGATCACTACCGGAGTGTCCTGGGTAGGAAACGCGTTGGAGGGCCACTCCACGTAGCCCGCAAACTTGTAGAGGAACGCGGCCTTGACCGAGGGCTCGGTGGCTTGCTGAGCCACGGCCAGGGCCGGCGCTAGGGCCAGCGCCGCCGCAAGCCGCTTGAGCCCGGCGAGCATGCGCCTCACAGCATCCATCGCGCCCTCAGGAAAACGGCGCGCCCGAAAATCGCCCGGTTCGCGGGCAACCCAAACTCCGAATATTCGCGATCCAGGAGATTCTTGACCTCCACCGCGAGTTGGAGTGACGGCAAGAGGCGCCAGGCGACGCGCGCGTCTACAACGGTGTATCCCGGGATTGATGGATTGGGCAGGTCACTCGCGTGCCGCACCCCGATGTCGACCTCGTGGCGCGGCGTAACATCCCACGACGAACGCAACTGCCCGGTACGCTTCGGATCGTTGCCCAGCGAGGGCATGCCGCCGAGGTCCACCTCGCCGGCCTTGACCTTGCGCATGTGGTTCATGAATGTGGCGCCCCCGGAAATGCGCCAGGTGGGACTAAACCGATAACTTGCCCATCCCTCGATCCCCGTGGTTCGACCCTCGATGCCATTCGCCAGGAACCGGCCCGGCGGCGATATGCTCCGCAGGTTCGGAAAATGGTGGCGGAACGCCGTGATCGAGAGACTTCCGGCGTCAGTGACCTGTGCGCGATACCCTCCCTCGATGACCTCGGCCACCTCGGACTGGAACGTGTCGTTGCCCATGAGCGCCACGAACGGGGGCGAGCCCGGTGCGTTGAGCTCGCGGTCGATGCGCGAGGGCGCACGCACGGATCGCGAGACAGCGCCCCAGATCAGATGGTCGGGCGCCGGCGTCCAGGCCAGCCGCAAGCTGGGCAGGGCTTCAATTCCGGAGTAGGGATTGCGCTCGAACTTGAGGCCGAGCGTGGCGCGCAGGTCGGTACGGACGGCTATTTCGTCCTGGATGAAAGCGTTGCCCCAATCGAGCTTCTTGTCGGCGGGGATGAACGCGAGGGAGGCGCTGTTGCCCACGCGGTCGCGGGCATGACGGTAGCCAGCCCCCCACACCAGGCGATGGCTGGATCCCCAGAGGGCGGACTGCTGATACTCGATGTCGAATGTATCCAGGACCTCGCTGAAGCTTCCGACGTGCTCACGCTCCGCGCGATCCAGATAGACCTGCACCCGGACATCGGCTCCCTCCCCGCGAGTCGCGCCCCACCGGACGATGAGGTTCGAGCCGGACATATCCCGCATCCCGGCGGGGGTCTCCACGTCGCTGCGATACGCATTACCCAGCACGACAAACTCTTTCCAGTCCATGCGAAAACCCGCATGGGTACGCCGCGCCTCGTCGCGCAATTCCCCACCCAGTGCGGCATCGTGGCGGTCACGCTCGAAATGCTTTATGTGCGCACGAAAATTGCCGCCGCTATTCCCGAGCGCGCCACCGTAGCGCACACCCGCGCCGCGCTCCTCGGTCCCCGCCCCGCCCGAGACGAGCAGGCCCTGGGTCTTCCCCGCGGGCAGCGTGATGATGTTGATCACCCCGTTCACCCCGTTTGCGCCCCAGAGCGTCGCGGCCGGGCCGCTGATCACTTCTATCCGCTCGATATTCTCGAGCAACATGTCGTGAGAGTCCCAGAACACGCCTGAGAAGAGCGGCGTGTAGATGGTGCGCCCGTCGATCAGCACCAGCATCTTGTTGGTGGTTTCCGTGGTGCCGCCGCGAGCGCTCACGGCGTACTGGCTCGA
>JANNKG010000195.1:0-3355 GCA_031396185.1 Burkholderiales bacterium
TCCACGAGGCGCACTTCGACGTATTCCACGCCGCGCTCGCGCAGCGCGTGCAGCGGGCGCTCGCCGGAGCGGATGCGGCGCTTGGGGCGGATCTTGCCGTAGAACTCGTTCTCGATCTGCACTGCGGGGCTGGATGCCGGCGCGCAGATCCATTACGCGGACGCAGTAGCGCGCATGGCCCTCGAGATGCAGGACAAGGTCGCCGAGTACCGCAAGCGCACCGGCGAGCGCATCGAAATCCGCATCGGCATCGGCACCGGGCCGGTCATCGCGGGCGTGATCGGCAAGAAGAAGTTCATCTACGACATGTGGGGCGACACGGTGAACGTCGCCTTCCGCATGGCGGCCGATGCGTATTCGGGCGCCATCCAGGTCGACCTCACCACCCACCGGCGGCTGCACAACCGCTTCCTCTTCGACGAGGCGCACGAGGTCGAGATCAAGGGGAAGGGGCGCATGCAGGTCTTCCACCTCATGGGTGTGCTCGAGACCGCCAAGCCGCGCGAAACCGCTGCCTAGCCGAACACCTGCTTCCACAGCTCGCTGACCGCCGCGCGTTCCGCGGCGAGCTCATCGGGCGCGAGCCTCACCTTGTCGTCGTCGTTGAGGGCGGCCAGGTGGATGCGCCGGCGCATGGCGAGATATGCGTCGCCCGCGGCAATGGCGGTCGATTCCTCGATGAGATCGAGCGACCCGGCGCGCCGCAGCAGCGTGTGGTTGCCCTTGTTCTCGCGCAACTCCGGGTGTTGCGGTCCGTGGGCAAGCACCAGGGCCTGGACCGCGAATTCGAGGTCGATCACGCCACCCTCGATGTGCTTGATGTCCGCGTCGCTCACGTTCTTGGCGGGCGCCGCCCGGCCGCGGTGCTCGGTGCGCATCTTCGCGCGCATCGCCACGATCTCGGTGCGCAACTTCGGCAGGTCGCGGGGCTGCGCGAGGATCTCGTCGCGCAGCGCCTCGAAGCGCTCGCCGAGGGCGCGATCGCCCGCGCAGGCGCGCGCGCGGGTCAGCGCCTGGTGCTCCCACGTCCAGGCGCGCTTCATCTGGTAATCGCGGAACGAGCCGATCGAGCTCACCATCAGCCCCGCCAGTCCATCGGGGCGCAGCCGCAGGTCGGTTTCGTAAAGCACGCCCGCCGCGGTGTGCGTGGTCATCCAGGTATTCACGCGCTGCGCCACCCGCGCGAGCTTCTCGGGCTGCGGGGCCCTGGCCTCGTCGTAGAGGAAGATCACGTCCAGGTCGGAGCCGTAGCCCAGCTCCTTGCCGCCGAGTTTCCCGTAGCCGACGACGCAGAAGCCGGCTACTGCCGGCGGAGCGTCGTCGCCCTCGTGTCGACGGGGGCCCAATTCGTCACCCGCAATCCCCAGGCTCTTCGCCGCTTCGCCGAGCGTCACATCGAGGATCACGTCGGCGAGCCTCGAAAGCTCGTCGGAAAGCGCCATCACCGGCAGCTCGCCTTCGATGTCGGCGATGGTGAAACGCAGCACATGGCGCTGCTTGAAGTGGCGCAGATGGTCGAGCAGGCGCTCGACGTCGCCTGCGAACGCGGCGCATTCCGCAGCGAGGCTCGCGCGCTCGGCGTCCCAGTCGGTCGCGGCGAAGCTCGCCGCGGTGCGGGTGAGTTCGTCCAGCAGGATCGGATGCCGGGCGAGCAACCGCGCTGCCCACGCGCTGCGGGCCACCAGGCGAGCCGCGCGCGCCAGCACCTGCGGATACTCGACCAGCAGCGAGAAGTAGGCCTCGCGCCCGTCGATCGCCTCGATCAGGTCGAAGAGCCGCATGGCGGTCGCTTCGTGCCCGCCCTCGACGGCGGTCGCCGCGATCAGCTCCGGCAGCAACCGCTCCACCTTCGCGCGGCTGGTGGCCGAGATCGATCGATAGCGCCGCGAGCGCGTGTACTCGATGAGCCGGCGTGCCACGCCCGCTGGCTCCACGATGCCCGCCTCGCCCAGCTCTTCGGCGAGCGCCTCGGGGTCGGGCGTGGCCTGCGGATCGGAGAGGGAGGCGGCGAGGCGCGCGGTGGGGCGGGTCTTGGGCTGCGAGCCTTGCTCGAATAGCGCGTTGAACGCCTCCTGCACCGCCGCGCGATGGCGGGCGAGCGCTTCCACGAGCTCTCCGTACCCCGCATAGTCCATCGACTCGGCGATCACCGCTTGGTGCCCGGGGGTGCGCGGTAGTGCCTGGGTTTGCTGGTCGTCGTAGTACTGCAGCCGATGCTCGAGGCGTCGCAGGAAGTCGTAGGCCTGCGTGAGCGCGGCCACGCGTGCCGGCTCCATTAGCCCGCGCTCACCGATCGCGCGTAGCGCGTCGCGGGTGGACGTGGTGCGTAGTGCCGCATCGCGCCCGCCGCGCACCATCTGGAAGAGCTGCACCGCGAACTCGAGCTCGCGAATGCCGCCCGCGCCCACCTTGATGTCGTCGGTCTTGCGGCGCTGGGCAGCGGCGTCGGCGATGCGCGCATGCATGTCGCGCAGCGCGTCGAGCATGCCGTAGTCGAGGTAGCGGCGATAGACGAACGGGTCGACCAGCTCGCGAACCCCCGCCTCGGGGCCGGCGACCACGCGCGATTTCATCCACGCGTAGCGCTCCCAGGGGCGTGCGTGGGCGATGAAATAGTTCTCGAGCGAGCCGAGCGATGCCACCAGCGGACCGCTGTCGCCGAAGGGGCGAAGGCGCATGTCGACGCGAAAGGCCTGGCCCTCGGCAGTGACCTCCGACAGCAGCGCGATCAGTGTTCGCCCGGCTTGCGCGAAGAACTCGTGATTCGACACGACCCGTGGCCCCGCGGAATCGCCGTCCTCGCCGTACAGGAACACCAGGTCCACGTCCGAAGACACGTTGAGCTCGCGCCCGCCCAGCTTTCCCAGGGCCGCTACCCGCAGCGTGGCGCCACCGGCGGGCTCGCCGTGGAGGGCGGTGGTACGGCGCGCGGCCTCGGCGGAAGCGGCGCCGATGCATTCCTCGGCCAGCGCGGTCATGGTGGCGAAGACCTCGTCGAGGGAGGCGAGGCCGTTCAAGTCCCGGTGCGCGAGGGTGACCATTACCCGTTCGCGAACCGACCGGAGGCGAGAGCCCAGATCTTCCCCCGAGCAGAGCCCCGCGCGGATCTCGTCGCGCGACCAGGGGCGCGCGCCGCGGCTTTCGAGCTCGGCCGCGACGCCGGCTCGAGCCTCGGTGACCCGGGAGACATACTGGGAGAGCCTGCGGGTGCGTTCGAGCGCGGCGCGGAACGAGGGCGCGGCAGGGGGCATCATCGAGACCATTATCATCCTCGGCGCCTGTAATCGATTTATTTCGGCATTTGAACGGCTTGCGACCGCCATCGTTGGCTTGTTAACATCCCGCCAAGTGGAGG
>JANNKG010000213.1:0-10358 GCA_031396185.1 Burkholderiales bacterium
CCTACAAGGGCGACCTCAAGCTGCGCTACTCGCGCGACGAGAACCTGCTGCGGGCGACCTGGAAGCGCTGAAATAAATCACTCAGGCCGGTAGCGCCTGCAGCGCGCGCTTCGCCTCGTTCGCGAGGTAGTGGCCCGGGTACTTCGCGATGAGGTGATGCAGCACCTTCTTCGCCATGTCGAAGTTCTTCAGGTCCTCGGACATGATCGTGGCCGAGAGCATGTATACGTCCGGGATGAGGGCGTGGCCCGGGTAGGTCTTGTCGAAGCCGCGCACCGCGGCAACCGCCGTGCGGCTGTCCCCCGCCTTGCGCGCGGCTTTTGCGATCGGTAGCACGTCTTCCGCTTTCATCGGCTTCCCATTGGCGTCGATCGCCAGCGCCGCCTTGAACTTGGCGAGCATGTCGTCGGGCGTGGGCTCCGCGGGCTTGGGTGGCGCCGCGGGCTGGAGCTTCACCACGTGGGTCTTCGCTTCCTTGGCCGCCTTCTCGGGGAAGGCGGCGTCGATCGTCTTGTCCCCGTGGAGCTTCTTCCGGATCCAGTAGTAGCCGAGGATGATCGCAGCCAGGATGCCGATCCCGTACTTGTACTGCTTCATCATGCTCTGCTTGCCGAAGAAGGACTTCTTGTCGACGGCGATCGAGCGCTCGCCCACCACGTCGCCATTCAGGTAGATGGTGAACGTGTAGCTACCCTCCTGGAGCTCCTTCTCGTCGCCGTCGACGCCGCAGAAGAGCAGCGGCTCGGTGTCGTCGTCATCCCAGCTGTCGGTCTCGTCGAGCAGCGTCTCGCCCTTGGGGCCCCCCCGCACCACACAGCGGGTCGAGCCCTTTCCGGCCGGGTAGTTCTCGAGCTGGATCCAGTAGTAGGCCGCATCGTCGGTGGCGACGCGCGAGACCCTGCGTAGCGACCGGCCATCTCGGGTGAGGCCGTTGGTGAACCCCTCGTCGATCTTGGTGACTGCGGGAACTTCCATCGCGGCCAGGAGGAGGCAGAGGAGGAGGAACGCTGCCCTGGGGTACGCCATTAGGGTGGGAGTCTACCGACTCCCACCCGCTCCGTCACCTGTATCGCCTGCGCGATGAGCGGATTGCCTGCAGGTCCAAGAGCCACACCTGCAAGCTCCGGAACTCAAAACTGACCCTGGATTACACACTCGATTTCCTGATGACCCAAAAAAAAGCCCGCCGGAGACCGGCGGGCGCCCTGCAAGTGCGCCTTGCGGGGTAAATCAGTTGTAGGTGAGGTCGCGAACCTGCTCCTGCGGGAGCTCCGTCCCCACCTCCGACGCCTGGGCGATCCATCCCCCGGCGCGGTTCGATTCGCTCGTCTTCACCGCCGTCTGCGCGGGCATCGCCAGGATCGTTCCGAGCATGAGCAAGGCCATGAGTCCGGTCACCCACTGCTGCGTCGCGTTCATCTCGGCATCCCATTGCGGTTGAAGACGGTCCCATCTTCTTCCGGGCGGCCGCGCCTGCCTGTGAGCGGCGTCACAAAGCGGGGTGCACTGCGAATACAGCTGTAGGGCCCGCGAATACAGCTGTAACCGTTCACGCGCCGCACTAGAATCGCCGCATGGCAACCCGTCACCCCCAGAGCCCACCGCCCTACTCGCTCGACCGCGAAGTCCTCGAGCGCGAGGTCGTGGTCGACGTGTTTCGCGCGAGCGGCCCCGGCGGGCAGCACGTGAACAAGACCGAATCGGCGCTGCGCCTCACGCACCTGCCTTCGGGCGTGGTGGTGACTTCGCAGGACTCCCCCTCCCAGCATCGCAACCGCGAGACCGCGTTCGAGCGCCTGGTCGAGCGCCTGAAGCGCCTGAACCACGTGCCGAAGAAGCGCATCGCCACGCGTCCCACGCGGGCATCGCGCGAGCGCCGCATCGGCACGAAGAAGCAGGTGGGCGCCAAGAAGCAGTCGCGCGGCAAGGTGCGCAGTGACGACTGAGCGCGTGACACGGCGCCTCGCCATCCGCGGACGCGTCCAGGGCGTGTTTTTCCGGGAGTCGATGCGCCAGGAAGCCGCGCGCCTGGGGATCACCGGGTGGGTTTGCAATCGCGCCGACGGCTCGGTGGAAGCCGTGGTCCAGGGATCTCCGGACTCAGTGAGGGCGATGACGCAATGGGCGCGCCGCGGCCCGCCCGATGCCCATGTCGATTCGGTCGAAGTCGCCGAGGACGGCGGCGATTACTTCGGTTTCCAAAAGCGCCCCACGCGCTGATCCGCATTAATATCGGGGCGAGACAACGATCCCTACACTTACGAGGTTTCGCCCATGAATCACCTCCTGGCCCGCCTTTTCCTGTCCGCGACCGCCCTAGCAGCGGCATCCGCCACCGCCCAGCCCAATTTCCCGTCCCGCCCGGTCACGCTCACCGTGGGTTTCGCGCCCGGCGGCGGCACCGACACGGCCGCGCGTATCGTCGCGAAGAAACTCTCCGAGAACATCGGCCAGTCGGTCGTGGTGGAGAACAAGGCGGGCGCCGGCGGCAACATCGCCGCCCAACACGTCGCGACCGCCGCCCCCGACGGCTACACGCTGCACCTCACCTCGGTCGGCCCGATGTCGGTCGCACCCGCGATGCAGAAGAACCTGCCCTACGATCCGAAGCGCGATATCGCGCCCATCACCATGGGGGTGGTGTTTCCGAACGCGATCGTCGTGCACCCCGACGTGCCCGCGAAGACCCTGGCCGAATACGTGGCACTCGCCCGGCGCCAGCCGGGCGCCCTCAACTACGCCTCGTCGGGCGTCGGCGGCGCCGGCCACTTGACGGGCGAGCTCTTCAAGCAGCGCGCCGGGATCGACCTCGTGCACATCCCGTACAAGGGGGGTGGCCCCGCGATGACCGACCTCCTCGGGGGCAGGGTCACGATGTACCCGGGCGTGCCTTCCACCGTCGCGCCCCACATCGAATCGGGCAAGTTGCGCGTACTCGCCACCACGGGTGCCAAGCGCAGCCGCTTCATGCCGAACGTGCCGACCATCGCGGAATCGGGCTACCCGGGCTTCGAAGCGACCAACTGGTACGCGTTCGTTACGTCCAGCAAGGTTCCCAACGAGATCCTCGACTACTGGAATCGCGAGCTGCTCAAGGTGCTGAAGGACCCGGGGGTGAGCGCCGAGCTCGCTAAGCATGGGCTCGAGCCGATGCCGGGCACGCGCGAGGAGCTGGCGCGTTACATCGACAAGGAAACCGAGACCTGGGGCAAGGTCGTTCGCGAGGCCAAGATCACCGCGGAATGACCGAGGCCGAGCTCACCGGACTCGCCGCCCGCGCGCTCGAGGGACTGGGCCTTTCGGCGCGCGATGCAGCACAGGTTGCCCGAATTCTCGTGATGGGCGATCTCTTCGGCCACGCCACCCACGGCGTGCTGCGGCTCGAGTCCTACGGCCAGCGCATCGACGCCGGCGCCATCCGCGCGGATGCGCAGGTGTTGATCGAAGCCATCGCGCCCGCCATCGCCCGCGTCGACGGCAATGGCGCCATCGGCCCGCTGGTGGGGATGCGTGCGCTGGAAGCGGCACTGGAGCGCGCGCGCGCGCTCGGCGTGGGCTTCGCGCTGGTGAAAAACGGCAACCACTTCGGCGCGATCGCGCCCTACTGCCACCTCGCGGCCGAACGGGGCTTCGCCACGATCATCGGCAGCAACGCGAGCACCACTATCGCGCCCACCGGCGGGCGCGGGGAAAGGCTCGGCAACAATCCGCTCGCCATCGGCGTGCCTCGTCCGGGGGGCGATCCCATCATCCTGGACATGGCCATGAGCGTCGTGGCGCGCGGCAAGATCCGCGCGGCGGCCAAGCGCGGCGAGGCGATCCCTCCCGATTGGGCGACCGACCGCGAAGGTCTGCCGACAACCGATCCGAGGGCCGCACTCGAAGGATTCCTGCTGCCCTTCGGCGGCTACAAGGGCTACGGGCTTGCGCTTATGGTGGACCTGCTCGCGGGCGTTCTCTCGGGTGGCGCGTACCTCACGCACGTGAAGTCGTGGCTGGACCAGCCCGCGGAGCCCGGCAACCTCGGGCATTTCTTCCTCGCGATCGATACGCGCACGCTCGGCTCGCCTGAGTGGCTGGCGCAACGCGTCGCGGATTTCGCCGCCATCGTCCACGACACGCCGCGCGCCGATCCGAGCGTGCCGGTGCGGCTACCCGGGGAGATCGAGATGGAGAAGCTCGCGCGCCATCGCCGCGACGGTATCGAGATCGACGAGGCGCTGCGTCAGACGCTGGAAAGCTTCGCCTCGCGGCTCGCGCCTAGTACTGATACCGCCGCAGGCCTCCATCGACCGGGAACACCGCACCGGTAATGTAGCCCGCGCGGGGGCTCGCGAGAAACACCGCGAGATCGGCGAGCTCCTCGGGCTCGCCATAGCGCCCCATCGGGATCTCGTGCTCGGATTGCCACTCGCGGTACTCGGGCGTGTAGTTGCGGCGGATCTGATCGCTCATGATGCGGCCCGGCGGGATGCAGTTCACCGTGATCCCGTGCTTGCCGACTTCCCGCGACAGGCCCTTCGACCACGCCGTCACCGCGGCCTTGGCGCAGAACGCGCCATTTAGGCCCTCGGGCTCGGACTTGCCGGTGATGTTGATCACGCGCCCCCAGCGAGCCGCCGTCATCTGGGGAAGGAGCCGGTGGGTGAGTTGACGGTGGCGGGTGAAGTTGAGCGTCAATGCCTCGTCCCACTGCTGGTCGGTGCCGTCCATTCCGAAGGCGCGACTGCCGCCCGCATTATTCACGAGGATCTGCACCACGCCGAGGGCGGCAATCGCCTGCGCGACCACTACGTCCACATAGTCGTCGCGCATCGCGTCGTGGACGACGATCGCGGGCCTCTCGCCTCCGGCGGCGGCGATCCCGGCGGCGAGGGACTCCAGGTTCTCGCGGCGCCGGCCGGTGACCACGAGGCGCACACCTTCGCGACCCAGTTCGCGGGCGATGGCATGGCCGATCCCCGAGCTTGCCCCGGTGACCAATGCGCTGCGTCCTTTCAATTGGAGGTCCATCAGTACACGACCTCCACGTTCTTCTCGTCGAGCCACTGCGCGAGGGAGTCGAGCAACGGAGCGGAAACCTTCACCCGGCAGCTTTCGGGCAGGCGAATATCGCACTCGCCCTGGGCGTTGCGGTAGCGAATGGCGACGTGGCAATGGCCGCCCCCGTACTGCGCGAGCAGCGCCTTGAGCCGGGCCGAATCCGCCTGGCCATTGATGGAAAGGCGCAGCAGGCGCGCGTGCGCAGATCGCACCTCGGCCAGGTCCATCACCTGGTCGGCGGTGATCCGAAGTCCGCCGGAGAACTCGTCGGGGAAAATCCTGCCGCGGACCACCACCACCTGGTCCTCCTGGATCATCGCGCGCTTCTCGTGGAACAGCTCCCCGAACACCACCACCTCGATGCGCGCGCTGCCGTCATCGAGGGTCAGCACCGCCATCCGCCCGCGGCGCGAGTTGCGCACCACCACCCCGTAGATCACCCCCGCGAGCATCACCGGCTCGTGCTGGGGCACCAGGCTTGCGAGGGGGGTGCGCGCGAAACGGCGCAACTCGTCGCGATAGGCGTTGAACGGGTGCCCGCTGAGGTAGAACCCGAGGCTCTGCTTCTCGTTCAGCAGCCGCTCGCGCTCGCCCCACGCGGGCGCCCGCGTGAGCTCGAAGGCCTCGGGGGCACCGCCGGCCCCGCCGAACAGGTTGGTCTGGGACGCGAACTGCTCGCCGCGGTCGGCGGCCTCGATCGCGTTGCCGAGCGAGGCCAGCAGGCTCGCTCGATTGGCCTCGAGCGAGTCGAAGGCACCGGCGCGGATTAGTGCCTCCATCGCGCGGCGGTTCACGACGCGCCGGTCGACCCGCCGGCAGAAATCGGCGATGTCGGCGAACGCGCCCGCCCCCCTGCGCGCGGCCACCGCGCTCTCGATGGCCTGCTCACCCGTCCCCTTGACCGCGCCCAGGCCGTAGGCGATGCGCTTTCCATCGAGCGGTACGAAGCGATATTCCGACGTGTTGATGTCGGGAGGAATGATTTCCAGGCCCTGGTCCTTGGCGTCGTCGTAGAGCACCTGCACCTTGTCCGTATCGGCCATGACCGCTGAAAGGTTCGCGGCCATGAACGCGGCGAGGTGGTGCGTCTTCATGTACGCCGTCTGGTACGCGACCAGCGCGTAAGCCGCGGCGTGGGACTTGTTGAAGCCGTACCCCGCGAACTTCTCCATCAGGTCGAAGATCTCGTCGGACTTGGCCGCGGTGAGGCCGTTCTTCGCCGCACCCTCCTTGAAGATGCCGCGCTGCTGCGCCATCTCCTCGGGCTTCTTCTTACCCATGGCACGGCGCAACAGGTCGGCGCTGCCGAGCGTGTAGCCGCCCAACACCTGCGCGATCTGCATCACCTGCTCCTGGTACACCATGATCCCGTAGGTGGGCCCGAGGATCGGTTCGAGGCGGGGATCGGGATACTGCACCCGCTGCCGCCCATGCTTGCGCTCGATGAAATCGGGGATCAGGTCCATGGGGCCCGGGCGGAAGAGCGCCACCAGCGCGATGACCTCGCCAAAATGGTCGGGCTTCAGGCGCTTCAGGAGATCGCGCATGCCGCGCGATTCCAGCTGGAACACCGCGGTCGAGTTTCCCTTGGCGAGCTGCCGGTAAGTGGTGGCATCGTCGAGGGGGATGTCTTCGAGGCGGAAATCGGGCGCCCCCAGCCGATGCACGTAGCGCACCGCCCAATCGAGGATGGTGAGGGTGGTGAGCCCGAGGAAGTCGAATTTGACCAGGCCGGCCTTCTCCACGTCGTCCTTGTCGAACTGGCTCACCATCGACCCAGCGCCTTCGGCGCTGTAGAGCGGCGTGAAATCGGTGAGCTTGCCCGGGGCGATCAGCACGCCGCCGGCGTGCATTCCGACGTTGCGCGCCAGGCCCTCGAGCGAGCGCGCGAGCGCGAGGAGCTCGGCCACCTCCTCCTGCTCGTTCATCAGGAGCTTCAGCTGCGGCTCGACCTCGAGCGCACGATCGAGCGTGATGCCGAGCTCGAACGGGATCAGCTTGGCGATCCGGTCGACCTCGCCGTAGGGCATCGAGAGCACTCGTCCCACATCGCGCACCACCGCCTTCGCCGCCATGGTGCCGAAGGTGACGATCTGCGAGACGCACTGCGCCCCGTACTTCTCCTTCACGTACTCGATCACGCGGTCGCGCCCGTCCTGGCAGAAGTCGATGTCGAAGTCGGGCATCGACACGCGCTCGGGGTTGAGGAAGCGCTCGAACAGCAGGTCGTAGCGCAGCGGATCGAGGTCGGTGATGCCCAGCGAGTACGCGACCAGCGACCCCGCACCCGAGCCGCGCCCCGGGCCGACCGGTACGCCATGGGTTTTCGCCCAGTTGATGAAGTCGGCAACGATCAGGAAGTAGCCGGGGAACCCCATCTGGATGATCGTCTTCGCCTCGAACTCGAGACGCTCGCGGTAGGTGGCGGCCGCTTCGGCGCGCTTCGCGGCATCGGGGAAAAGTGCTTCCAGCCGACGCTCCAGACCGGCGCGCGCCTCGGTGCGGAGGTAGTCCTCGATCGACTCGCCGCGCGGCGTCGGGAACTCCGGCAGGCGGCTCTTCCCGAGCACGAACTCGAAGGCGCACCGTCGCGCGATCTCCACCGAATTCTCGAGAGCCTGCGGCAAGTCCGCGAACAGCTCCGCCATTTCGGCCTGGGTCTTGAAATATTGCGTGGCGCGAAAGTCCCGGGGGCGGCGATTGTCGCCGAGTACGTAGCCCTGGGCGATGCAGACGCGCGCCTCGTGCGCGCGGAAATCCTCGGGGCGGATGAACTGTACCGGATGGGTGGCGACCACCGGAAGGCGCAGCTCCGAAGCGAGCGCCGCCGTGGCGCCAATCAACGCTTCGCCGCGCTGCGGCTCGATCCGCTGGATCTCGAGGTAATACGCCGCGGGAAAATCCTGCACCCAGCCGAGTGCCAGCTCGCGCGCCTGGTCACGATGGCCTGAAGCGAGCGCCATGCCCACGTCCCCCGCCGCGGCGCCCGAGAGCGCGATCAGGCCCTCGAGTCCCCGCAACCACTCGCGCCGCACCTCCGCACGTCCCCGCCAGTGGTTCTCCGCGTGCGCGCGCGTGAGCAGGTCGCACAGGTGCAGGTAACCGGCGCGGCTGCGCGCAAGGAGCGTGAGCCTGTAGGGCGCATCCCGGTTGCGCTCATTGGTGATCCAGATGTCTACGCCGATGATTGGCTGCACGCCGGCTGCGCGGGCGGCCTCGTAGAACTTGATCGCCCCGAAAAGGTTGCCTGCGTCGGTGATCGCGAGCGCCGGCATCGAGTCCGCCGCAGCGGCGGCAACAGCGGCGTCGACACGCGCCATGCCATCCACGATCGAGTACTCGGTGTGAAGGCGGAGGTGGACGAAGCGCGGGACGGTCATGCAGCCCCGATTATGAACGTCTTTCGGCGAAGAATCGCCGCAACAAATCGCCGCACTCTTCGGCCAGGACGCCGCCTTCGAAGCGCCCGTGGTGGTTGAAATTCGCCTGCGCCGGCAAGTCCATGATGCTGCCGCAGGCGCCGGTCTTGGGGTCGCGCGCACCGTAAACGAGGCGCGCGATGCGCGCGTGGACCATCGCCCCCACGCACATGGCGCACGGCTCGAGGGTCACGTAGAGCTCGCAGCCCGGCAGGCGATAGTTGCCCAGCGCCGCGGCCGCCTCGCGCAACGCAACGATCTCCGCATGGGCGGTGGGATCACACGTGGAGATGGGCCGATTCCAGCCCCGCGCGACGATGGCGCCGTCGCGCACCAGTACGGCGCCGACGGGGACTTCCCCCGCGGCCGCGGCCTTCGCGGCCTCGGCAACGGCTGCGCGCATGAGTTCCTCGGGCGTCATGGGACAATTATCACCTCAGTTGCGCTTGCGAAAAACCACGAGGTGCTGCCACGGCAAGGTGCCTACCGTGCGGTCCCACACCAGCGCGTGCACGGCGGCTTCACGCTTGATCTGGGCTTCGCTCATCTTGTGCAGCGCCTTGATCGGCACCTGCGGGTCTTCGGCCCGGTACTCGACGAACACGAGCTGTCCACCCGGCTTGAGGGCGCGGATGATGCTGGCCAGCACCTCGTACGGAAACGCCAGCTCGTGGTAGACGTCGACCATGATGGCCAGGTCCACCGAAGACGCGGGCAGCCTGACGTCGTCCACGGCACCAAGCAACGGCTGGATCTGTGTCAGGCCACGTTGCCGCACTGCCGTTTGCAGCATCGCCACCATCTCGGGCTGGACGTCGACCGCGAGAACCTTGCCGCCGGGCGTGACGGCCGGGGCCATGCGCCTGGCCAGGTAACCCGTGCCCGCGCCGATGTCGGCCACCACCATGCCGGGCTTGAGTTGGAGTGCCTTCACCAGCAGATCGGTGCGTTCTTCGCGCTCGCGCTCTTCCCGCTCGAGCCACGCGGCACCCTGCCAGCCCATGACGCCCGCGATATCGCGGCCCATGTAGCGTTTGCCGATGCCGTCGGCACCGGCGGGGACGCGGGTGTAGCGCTCGGTGGGGTTGCCTGCATCGGCGTGCGTCAGCGTTGCCGTGCACAACAGGAAAGCTCCGAGCACAGTGGCAAGCAAGTTCCGCGCGATTCGATTCATGGTCCACACTCCGTGTTCGAAGTAACCGGCACCGCCCAACCCGCGCAGCGGCATCAGCGCAATGCCAACCAGATCTCGTTGCGCCGCATGAACCACGGCGTGAAGGGCGCGTTGTAGCGTGCCAGCACGGGTTCGCCGTGCGTGGCCACGCCTGCGGCTTCCAGGGACGCCTTCAATTTGCCCAGATGCTCGAGGTAGTTGGCCTGCGACCAGGTACCCGAGTAGCGGATGGCCGCCCAGGTGCCGGCGGGCACCACCCGCAGTTGCACCCGCGCGTCTATCGGCTCGGGCGCCGTCGCCAGCGTCACCCCCTTGGGCAGGACGAATTGCACCAAGATCCCGCCCGCCACAGCGGCCTGGGTCACCGGCGCGGTCATGTCCATGCGCACCGGCGCGGCGGTCTGCGTCACCGGCGCCGTCATCGCGAACTTCTTCTCGCCTTTGTTCTTGCCGAAGATGTAGCCGGCCAGGATGGGGAAGGCCTCGCTGCCGGCGTCTTCGGCCGTGGTGTCCAGCACCACCTCGGCCACGACGTAGGGCGCGTACTGGCGCAACTCCACGTTGTCGAATTTCCTGATGACCTCGTAGTCGGGTTCTTCGATGGCGTGGCTGGACAAGGGCATGGCGGCGAGCATTAGAAGAAGCAGGATGTGGCGCATGGGCAGGATACCGGTAGGCGGCACGCGAGAAGTAAGACGGTGCAATTGACGTCAGTATCCCGC
>JANNKG010000268.1:0-4275 GCA_031396185.1 Burkholderiales bacterium
CGACGATCGTGGCGAAGTTGTCGTCGGCGAGAATCATCCTGGCCGCTTCCTTCGTCACCTCGGTCCCGGTCATTCCCATCGCGATGCCGATGTCGGCCGACTTGAGTGCCGGTGCATCGTTGACGCCGTCGCCGGTCATGGCGACCACGTTTCCGTCGGCCTGCAGGGCGTCGACGATGCGCAGCTTGTGGGCGGGTGCCACCCGCGCGTAGACGGACGTCTTGCGAACCGCGGCGGCAAAGCCCGCGTCGTCGAGCGCGTCAAGCTCGGCTCCGGTAACTGCCGAGGCTCCCGTCTCCACGATTCCCAGGTCCGCGGCGATGCGAGCGGCGGTGCGCGGGTGGTCACCGGTGATCATGATCACCCGGATGCCGGCGCGGCGGGCCTCGCGAATGGCAACCGCCGCCTCCTCGCGCGGCGGGTCGATGATGCCCACGGTGCCCACGAACACGAGGTCGCGTTCGAGCGATTCCATTGCGCGCGCGTCTTCGCCCGGATCGAGGGGGCGGTAGGCCACAGCCAGGGTGCGCAGCGCCGCGTCGGAAAGCGTGTCGACGTCAGAAAGGATCCGCGCTCGCAGCGCCTCATCGAGTTCGACCGTCTGCATTCCCAGCCGCGCCCGCGTGCAGCGCTCGAGCAGGACGTCCGGGGCCCCCTTGGTGATCACCACGACCTCGTCGTCGTGTTCGTGGTCGCGCTCGATTGTCGACATCATCTTGCGCTCGGACGTGAACGGAATTTCGCCGATGCGCTCGAAGCGCCGTTCGCGCCGCTCGGTGACCCCCAGCTTGCGCTCCGCCACCAGGAACGCCGCCTCGGTAGGATCGCCCTGGATCTCCCAAGCGCCACCCGCCCCCTGGCGCAGGTCGGCGTTGCTGGCCAGGCTGCCGCCGCTGAGAACCGCGATGTGCTCGGTGTGCAGCGAGCCGGGCTCGAGCTTGATGCCCTCGTGTTCCACCTGCCCGTGGGGCGCGTACCCCACTCCGGTGACGCGGGTGCCGCCGGAGGCGGTCATGATCCGCTCGATGGTCATTTCCGATCGGGTCAGGGTGCCGGTCTTGTCCGAGGCGATCACCGAGGCGGAGCCCAGCGTTTCCACCGACGACAGGTTCTTGACGATCGCGTTGCGCTTCGCCATCCGCTGCACGCCCAGCGCGAGCACCACCGAGAGGATCGCCGGCAGCCCCTCGGGGACGGCCGCCACCGCCAGGGACACGCCGAGCAGCAGGACGTGCATCACGTCGGTGGCGGTGCGAATGGGGGAGATCAGCAGGATGGTGGCCACCACCACCACCGCAATGACGACGACCGCGATGCCGAGCATGCGTCCAAGGCGTCCGATTTCCTTCTGCAGGGGCGTCGGCTCCGCGGTAGTGGCCTCGAGCAATTCGGCGATCGCCCCCATCTGGGTGTCCATCCCGGTCGCCGTGACCACGGCGCGGCCGGTTCCCTGCGCGATGGCCGTGCCCTTGAAGACCATGTCGAGCCGGTCGCCCAATGCCACCGGCTGCGAAAGGGTGGCGGCATCCTTGAGCACGGCCTCGCTCTCCCCGGTCAGCGAGGCTTCCTGGACGCGCAGTGAAACGGCCTGGACCAGGCGCCCATCCGCTCCGACGGCGTCACCCTCGCCGAGCACCAGTAAATCCCCACGCACCAGTTCGGCGCTGGGCACACGCAGCAACTGCCCGTCACGCAGCACTGCCGAGGTCACTGCGGTCATCCGGGCGAGCGCGGCCACGGCGTCCTGCGCCTTGGCTTCCTGCACGTAGCCCAGGATCGCGTTGACCAACACGATGGCGGCGATGACGATCGCGTCCACCGGCCAGCCCTTCCAGCCCTCGATCCCCCAGGCGACGAGCGCAATGGCGATCGCCGCCATCAGCAGGTAGACGAGGGGATCCTGGAAATGCGACAGGACGCGGCGCCAGCCCGCCACGGGCGGTGCCGCGCGCAGCTCGTTGCGACCGTCTTCCGAAAGCCGGCGGGACGCCTCCCGCGCAGTCAGGCCGCGCTCGAGGTCCGCCTCCAGGGCTGCTGCTACTTCGCCAGCAGCCCTGACGGACGGGTCGTCATGACCGCCGCGGGTCGCCACGACCGCGCTTCGCGAGCGGCTTCGAAGGCGGTGAAACGCGCACGATCATGATGGGAACTTCGAGGGTCGCGGTACATTTCGTCGCGACCGGCCCGAGCGCCAGGCTGGCCAGCGCTCCGTGGCCGTGGGTGCCCACGGCGCCCGGATACGGCATGGAGGGGTGAACGTGGAAGAGGTGGACCTGCGGAGGCTTCGCGAACCATTGCAGGTGGTTCACGAGATGGCGCGCGGCGATCTGGGTGAAGGGCGATCCACCAGCAGCAAGAAGAATTTTCATGACTTCCTTTGGGTTCAAGGCATTGTGGAATGGCGTCGGTACGCCGTATTGACCCAAATCAAGCGACGCAACCGCGAGCGACATAAGCGTGGGAGTGGACGGAGACGTACTCGCCGGCCGCCTCTCGAAATTCGAGGCTCCCTGTTCATCACTCCTCAGTTCACCAGGGTGACGGGCACCTTTGCGAGACGAACGACGTGCGAAGAGACCGAGCCCATCAGCAGGCCCGCGAGCGCGCCCAGGCCGCGCCGGCCCATGACGATCGCATCGCAATGCAGCGCGCCTGCGGCCGCCGCGATCTCCTCGGCCGCATCGCCTTCGGTCTCATGGACCCGCACGCCGACACCGGCCGCCTCGAGCGGCGCGCGCGCGGCATCGATCGCCGCATGGGCTGCGACCGTGCGCATCCTCTCCGCGATCTCGATGGGAGCCACGGCCCCGACCTCGCCCGACATCACCGGACGCTGCACGCTTACGAGCACCGCCTCCAACTTGATGCCTCGCCGCGCGAGGTCCACGACGTGCTGCACGGCGCGCGCCGCGTTGTCGGAGCCGTCGGTTGCGATGAGAAGTGTCAGCATGCGCCCTAGCTTACCGCGCATCGGCCCCGCGAAGCCGGATTGAGCCGCATCAAACCCGGCCTGCCACGATCGGACTACCGTCGAGGCATGGATACCCCTTCCCCCTTGGCCGCAGTCCTCCCGCGGGAGGCTGCCACGCGCGCGCTCGTGGCAGCCCTGCGCTCGGGCGTTTGCTATCCACATCCCGTGGCGCACATCGAGGTGCACGAGACGCACATCTCGTACGTGATCCTCGCGGGCGCGTACGCATACAAGATCAAGAAGCCGGTGACGCTCGGATTCCTCGATTTCGCCAACCTCGAGGCTCGCCGCTTCTACTGCGGTGAGGAGTTGCGCCTGAATCGCCGCGCCGCCCCCGAGCTCTATCTCGATGTGGTCCCGATCACCGGGAGCGTCAATGCGCCCGTCGTGGACGGCTCCGGACCCGCGATCGAGTACGCGGTCCGCATGATCCGCTTCGACCCGGCCAGCGGACTTGACCGCCTCGCCCGCGCGGGCGTCCTCGCCGGCGAGCAGCTCGATGCGCTCGCCCATGCCGTCGCGCGCCTCCACCACGACGCGAGCCGCCCGCCCCCCGATTCCGATTGCGGTTCGCCGCCACGCGTCCTCGCTCAGGCCCTCGAAAACTTTCGCGATATCGAGGCGCTCGCTCCTCCTGCGGAAGTGGGTGCGCCGCTTGCCTGGTTGCGCGACTGGACGCTTGCCGAGCACCAGCGACTTGAGGCGTTCCTTGCGGCGCGCCTGCGAGAAGGCTTCGTGCGCGAATGTCATGGCGATCTGCACCTCGGCAACGTGGTGCTCCTGGGGGGCGTTCCCGTGCCCTTCGATTGCCTCGAGTTCGACATGCGACTGTCCACCACCGACGTGATCAGCGAGGTGGCCTTCACCGCGATGGACCTCGAGCACCACCGGCTGGGCCACCATGCCGCGCGCTTCCTCAGCGCGTATCTCGAGCACACCGGCGATTACGCGGGGCTGGCTGCGCTGCGCTATTACGCGGTCTATCGCGCGATGGTGCGCGCGAAGATCGCATGCATCCGCGCGCACGAGGTGGGGATCGACGCGGCCCAACGTGCGGCGGCGCTCGGGTCCGCGCGCGAGTACGTGGCGCTCGCAGCGCGGCTCGCCAGCGAGCGCCGTTCGGCGCTCGTGCTCATGCACGGGCTCTCGGGCTCGGGCAAGACCACGGTCTCGAGCCGGTTGGTCGAAGCGCTCCGGGCGGTGCGAATCCGCTCGGACGTCGAGAGGAAGCGCCTGCACCGCCTCTGCGCGCTCCAGTCCAGCGGCTCGGCCCTGGGCGGCGGCATCTACACCCCTGGAGATTC
>JANNKG010000271.1:0-2755 GCA_031396185.1 Burkholderiales bacterium
GGCAGACGTTGGCGCTCAGATTGTCCTCGATCAGGTCCTGATGGTCGCGGACGGCGACGCCGTTACGCTCGGTAGCCCCCTGGTGTCCGGAGCGAAAGTCTCCGCCACCGTCATCGCCCACGGTCGCGGCGTGAAGGTGAAAATCTTCAAGATGCGCCGCCGCAAGCATTACCAGAAGACGCAAGGGCATCGCCAGAACTACACGGAAATCCGTGTGGATTCGATCGCTTAAGGGACAGACGCAATGGCACACAAGAAAGCAGGCGGGTCATCCCGCAACGGACGCGACTCCGAAAGCAAGCGCCTCGGCCTCAAGGCCTACGGTGGCGAGCTGGTGAGTGCCGGATCGATCATCGTTCGCCAGCGCGGCACCCAGTTCCACCCCGGCATGAACGTCGGCATCGGCAAGGACCACACGCTGTTCGCCACGTCCACCGGCACGGTGAAATTCTCGGTGCGCGGCCCGAAGAAGAAGTCGACGGTATCGATCGAGCCGGCCAAGCAGTAGAGGCTCTCTCGCTCCGCGAATGGGCCCCGTACTCGTACGGGGCCTTTTTGTTTCTGCCGGTGTAAGGGCCGAAACACGGAGAGCACGGAGACCACGGAGAAATGCCAGAGATCTCGCTATTCATCGTTGCGTCGGCATTGCTCGCCATCGCGCCGGGGCCCGACGTCATTTACGTCCTGACCCGCGGCATCGCCCAGGGTCCCAAGGCGGGAATCGCGGCCGCGCTCGGGTTCGCCACCGGCTGCATCTTTCACACGATGCTGGCCGCCGTGGGCATCGCCGCGCTGATTCGCTCGTCCGAACTGGCCTTCGACGCGGTGCGCTACGCGGGAGCTGCCTACCTGGTGTGGATCGGCATCCAGGCCCTGCGCCACCGATCGGCATTCTCGATCGGGCAAGCGGGCGAGGCGAAAGCGCTGGCGGCGATCTACCGGCAGAGCGTGATCGGCAACATCCTCAATCCGAAGGTGACGCTGTTCTTTCTCGCCTTCCTGCCGCAGTTCGTGGACACGCAAGCCGGGCACGTAGCGTTGCAAATGGCCCTTCTCGGGCTGATCTTCATGGCCGAGACGATCGTCATCTTTGGCGCTATCGCCGTCTTCTCGGGCTGGATCGGCGCCTGGGTTCGCCGCAAGCCCGCGATCGGTGCGCGCCTGAACGTGTTCGCGGGCCTCACCTTCATCGCGCTCGGCATTCGGGTCGCCCTGCCGGACATGGCTTCAAAATGAAACAGGGGCGCAGCCCATGAAGTTTTTTGACGAAGCGAAGATCGAGGTGATCGCCGGCGCCGGAGGCGATGGCAGCGCGTCGTTCCGGCGGGAGAAGTTCGTGCCGCGCGGCGGGCCCGACGGCGGCGACGGCGGGCGTGGCGGCAGCATCTACGCGGTCGCCGATTCGAACCTCAACACCCTCATCGACTACCGCTACACGCGCATCTTCCGCGCCAAGCCTGGCGAGAACGGGCGCGGGCGCGACCAGTACGGCAAGGGCGCGGACGATATCGTGATGCGCGTGCCGGTGGGCACGGTGATCAAGGACGCGGAAACCGGCGACGTCATTGCCGACCTGGCGCGCGACGGCGATCGCGCGCTCGTCGCCAGGGGCGGCAAGGGCGGCATCGGCAACATCCATTTCAAATCGAGCGTGAACCGCGCCCCGCGGCAATTCACTCGCGGCGAACCGGGGGAACAGCGCAACCTAGAGATGGAGTTGCGCGTGCTGGCCGATGTGGGCCTGCTCGGCATGCCCAACGCCGGGAAGTCGACCTTCATCCGCGCGGTATCTTCGGCGCGACCCAAGGTGGCGGATTACCCGTTCACGACGCTTCATCCGAATCTCGGCGTGGTGCGCGTCGACGAGAGCCGTTCGTTCGTGGTGGCCGATATCCCGGGCCTGATCGAGGGCGCCGCCGAGGGCGCGGGCCTGGGCCACCAGTTCCTGCGCCACCTGCAGCGCACCCACCTGCTGCTGCACCTCGTGGATATCGCGCCGTTCGATCCCGATGTCGACCCCGCCGCAGAGGTGAGGGCGCTCGCTACCGAGTTGAAGAAATACGATGCCGCCCTGGCAAGGAAGACGCGCTGGCTGGTGCTCAACAAGGCGGACCTGCTCGAGCCGAAGGAAGCCGCCAAGCGCGCCCAGGCGATGGTGAAAAAACTGCGCTGGACCAAGCCGTGGTTCCTGATCTCGGGAATCCGGGCCGAGGGCACGCGCGAGGTGACCTTCGCGGTGATGGAATTCCTCGAGGCCGAGAAGCGCACCTCCCGCAGCGCGAGGCTCGAGCCTTGACCACGCCGCTCGCCGACGCGCGGCGCGTGGTGGTGAAGATCGGCTCGAGCCTGCTGACCAACGCGGGTGCGGGCCTCGATCGCAACGCCATCGCCGATTGGGCGCGCCAGATCGGCGAGCTCCGCGCGCGCGGGCTCGAGGTGCTGGTGGTTTCGTCCGGCGCGATCGCCGAGGGCATGAAGCGCCTCGGCTGGAAACGCCGCCCCCGCGCCGTGAACGAGCTGCAGGCGGCTGCGGCCGTGGGCCAGATGGGCCTCGTGCAAATGTGGGAGTCGTGCTTCGCCGAAGTGGGCCTGCACACCGCGCAGGTGCTTCTCACCCACGAGGACCTGGGCGACCGGCGCCGCTACCTGAATGCGCGCACCACGCTCCGCAGCCTGCTCGCCCTCGGCGTGGTGCCGGTCATCAACGAGAACGATACGGTCGTCGTGGACGAGATTCGCTTTGGCGACAACGACA
>JANNKG010000286.1:0-4989 GCA_031396185.1 Burkholderiales bacterium
ATGTCGAATGCTTCCACGCCGAAATCCGTAAGCGTCGCCTGCAAGCCCCCCGGCGTCTTGCGCAGCGTGACCCTCACCGGCGCGTTGCCGTTGCCATATTTGACCATATTGGTGAAAAGCTCTTCCAGCACCAGGTCCAGGGGGGCCAGCATGCGGGCATCGATCTGGTGGCTGGCGAAGACGTCCGCGGTGAACTGGGCGATCTCGGGAATCGCCTCGAAGGTGCGCTTGAAGGTCCAGTCCGCCGCCACCGGCCAGACCTCACGCTTGACGAGTACCACGGTCATGTCGTCCTCCTGGAGCGCGCCGCCGGCGAAGGATCGCACCGCCTTCAGCAGCGTCGCTGAGAGTTCCGCCATGGTCTGGTCCGGATTCGCGCGAATCACCGCCTGGACCCGCGCCTCGCCGAAATCCTCGCCGTCCACATTGCGATACTCGAAAATTCCGTCGGAGACCAGGGCGAGGATGTCGCCGGGGAGGATTTCCAGGACGACCGGGGCCCGAAGCGCCGTGAGGGGCATCGCCGCAAGGGGAAAGCTGGTGGGCTTGTGGTGCACGCAGGTGCCGGTGGCCGCCTCGAAATAGAGGATGGGTCCCTGCCCTCCGCTGTGGAACCGGAGGCGATGGGTCGTGGCATCGAGCAGGCCGATGAAGGCGGTGATGAAGCGATCGGGAGGGAGCGTGTCGGCAAGCTGGTTGTTCACGTGCGTGAACGCGGTCTCGAGGTCCGCTCCCATGCGAAAGGCCATGCGCAGCATGGCGTGCATCTGCGTGACCGACAACGCCGGCGCGATGCCGTGCCCGGTTGCGTCCCCCAGGACCACTAGCAGCCCCTGGTCGAGAAGCTCGAGGTCGAACGTGTCGCCGCCGGTGAGGTCGGCAGGCTCGAACGTGCCGTAGACGTCGTAGCCGGGCAGCGAGGGCATGGTCGCGGGCAAAGTCCCCATTTGCACCACGCGCGCCATCTCGAGTTGCTGGCGCATCTTCTCGCCCTCGATCAACGCTTCGGTCATGCGCACGCGCTGCAGGGCGATGGCGCATTGCGCCGCGAGCACGGTGGCGAGCGCCTCGTCTTCGGCCTCGAACACGCCGTCGGCCTTGTTGAGCACCTGCATCACGCCCACCAGGACGTCCTTGTGGTCCACCAGCGGCAGCGTGAGCATGCAACGCGTGCGGTAGCCCGAGCGCCGGTCCATGGCCGGGTCGAAGCGCGCGTCGGCGTAGCAGTCGGGGACGTTGATGACCTGGCGGCTGCGCGCACAGCTGCCGACGATGCCGCTACCCGCCGGCAGCCTCACCGGCGCGATGTCGGTGGCGATCTCGAGGACCAGCTCGTCGGCACCGGCATCGTAGAGCCACACCGTGCCGCGATCGGCCTTCAGCACCAGCTTAGCCGCCTCCACCACCTCGACCAGCATGGTGCGCAGGTCGAACGGCGCGGCGAGCTTCGCCGCGACCGCGAGGATCGGCTCGAGGTCGCGCGCCGACATCGGACGTTGCGGCGCACGCACGCTCATACGGCAGCGAGGCCTCCTGCAAGCCTGCTTCGGGTGGCTGCGGGAAGTCCGGGTGTTCTCAGCAGCCGCCGCCCTTGAGAGTGGTTTCGATCGCCGTTCCCAGGGATCCGTCAGGTTTCTGCAGCTTGTAGGTCACCTTCGCGCTGCCGAATCGAAGCGAGATCGACTCGACTGGCCGGTCGCTGGGCGATCCGCTGTCGGCCACGGAGTTGATGACCACTGCGGTCAGCTCGATGACCAGGAACTCCGATCCGCCCTTTCCCTCCCCGGCCGCGCGCACGGCGAGCCTCGCTTTCGGGATCACCATGCCGCTTGCGACATTGGCCATGAGCAGCGGTGTGGCGGCGTCGAGATATTTCGAGAACGCCATGTCGGACACGCAGGCGCCCGGACCCTTGCTGCTGCGATCGGCCAGACCCGTTCGGGCGAGGCCCCACGACCACGCCAGGATTTCGATCTCGTCCTTGTGTCCGTCCGCTTGCGATTCGCCCTTGATGCCGTCGATCTTGAGAAACCAGTCGGTGGCGGCGCCGGCGACAGCCGGCGCAGCGAGGGCGAGCGACGTTGCAGAAGCGATCAGGCAGCGTACGAACCAATGCTTGTTCTTCATCGATGAACCTCCCGGTGGACTTCGATAGACCTGACGCCTTGCGCGAGACCGGCCTAGTTTAGACCTCCGCAGGTTCCGCGGCTAGGAAACCGGCACGGCGCGAAACGTCACCACCAGCACGTCGCGATACGCGAGGTGTGCCGCGTTGACGGGATGCACCGCCGTGACGCCGTGCTGGACGCGCGCGTCGTCGACGAGCGCGGCGTCGAGCGGCGTGCTGAGGGTGAAGCTCCCGAGCCCATTGCCGTCGAGCGCGTGAACGGTGGTCGTGCCGCGCTCGATGTTGACACGGCTCACCAGCAGCACCAGTACGTAGTCGACGCCATCACGATGAACGCCCTCGGGCGTGGGCTGCCCTGCCGCCGACTGGCTCGCCTCGATGCGGAACTGGTGGCATTCGATGCGCCAGTCGATTCCCGGACGCAGGCGCCCGAAGAGGCCGAGGCACAGCGCGATCACCGCGCCGAACGTCCCGCCCGAGACGATCCGCGGGCTTACCGGCTCGAACCAGCGTTGGATCCCGCCGACGAGCGCGTTGTACTCGAGCCCCTGGTAGTGCGGTTGGTGCGGCTCGACCCGGAAACCACTCTCGCCACCTCGAGCCGACAGCGTCGCGTGCCGCCGCCTGCGATAGCGATGCCCGTCGGGCAAGTGGGTGTCGCGCGGCAGGTCGTTCCAGCTCGCTGCGAACGCCTCCCAGTCGGCGAGCACGCCGAGGAGCGGACGCATCTGCGCCGACGGCGCAAATGCGAAACCCTTGCGCGAGACTTCATCGACGAGCGGTTCGAGATCGAGTGCGGTGTGCATCGCGACGAGGTACGGGCCGCGCCCGGCTAAGCCGAGGATGGGCCTGCCGCCTCGAGCGCGGAAAGCGCCGCGTGATAGGACGCAGACGCCTCCGCCGGGGCCGTGACCGTGGTGGCCAGGTCGCGCACCAACCCATCGGAAAGGCCGTACACCCAGCCGTGTACGGCGAGTTCCTGCCCGCGATCCCAGGCATCGCGGACAATCGTGGTCTGGCAGACGTTGGCCACCTGCTCGATCACGTTCAGCTCGCACAGCCGGTCGACGCGCCCGGTCACGTCGGTCCGTTCCCCGACCCGCAAGTCGTGCTTCGCATGCACGTCCTGGACGTGGCGCAGCCAGTTGTCAGCGAGGCCGACGCGCTGGTTCTGCAGGGCGGCCGCGACGCCGCTGCAGCCGTAGTGGCCGCAGACAATGATGTGCTCGACCTTCAGTACGTCGACGGCGAACTGCATCACCGAAAGGCAGTTGAGGTCGCTGTGCACCACGACGTTGGCCAGGTTGCGGTGCACGAAGAGCTCGCCGGGAGCGAGGTCCACGATCTCGTTGGCCGGCACGCGGCTGTCCGCACAGCCGATCCAAAGGTAGCGGGGACGCTGCTGTTGCGACAGCTGCGTGAAGAAGGTGGGATCCTCGCGGCGAATGCGTTCCGACCACGAGCGATTGTTGGCGAAAAGGTGTGAAAGCGAGCGCATGAGGGCCGAATTCTACCTTGCCGGCGCCGGTATCCGGCGGCGTCCCAGAGTCATTCGGGAATTGCGAACCAGTCGGCGCCGGTGCCATGGGCGCCGCGCAAGCGACTCGTTGCGGCCCTTTCGTAGAGCACGAGGATCCGGTCATGGCCGCGCTTGCTGGCCACCACGACGATCCCCTCGGGCCGATCGCTTCTGCCCCCTGTCGGCAGGTCCATCACGCAAATCAGGTCCGAGGGCCGCAAGCGCCGCTCGACGTCCGATCGTGCGCCGCCGATCCATCGATAGACCTTCGCCGGTCCCTCGGGTGCGGCTGTCGGTCCCGCGAGCACGAGGATGTCGTCGCCGTGCCGGCAGAGCCCCCGCACCCCGAGTCCGTCGAGCTTGAGGAAGTGCTTTCGATACAATTTCCGGCCATCGCCAAGCCTGCCGAGGCGCAGGAGCGACGAGTCGCTGCGCGCCGGGCGCGGTTCGATCTCGAGGATGACGGCCCACTCGTTGAATACCGGACCGCGTAAACCCAGCAGCACCCGTCCCCCGACGACCGCGATGCCCTCGATGTCGAAACCGTTCTCCTTGCTCGGCGGCGCGAAGGTGTCGCGAAAGTGCGTGTCGTCCCGGAGCGCGCGCGTGAGCGCATTGCCCTTGGCACTCCCCTCGAGCCGCGCTGCAATGCGCTTGCTCGAACCAGCGCCGGCGCGGCGCGCGAGCGTGGCACTCCCTTCGCCCTCGACGATCGGGATGCGCGCAAGCAGGTAGCGATTGCCCTGGCGCTCGATCTTCCCGAGCGCCTTCGCGACATTGCGCGGCGAGCAATTCTTGCCCGGCATCTGGCGCACCGCCGCATGGGAGCCGACCAGCCACAAGTAGCCGTCGGCGATGTCGAGGTCTTCCAGGTCCGCTTCACGGCTGGAGTCGCTGGGCAGCCGCAGAAAATCTTCGAGCTGGAAAGAAGCGTGCTTCGCATACGCCAGGGGGCGATTCCGGGTGCAATCAAGCCGCTCGACCGTCAGCGTCTCGTCGCTCACGAACCACAGCGACTCGCCCAGCGCCGCCACCCCGGAAAGCCCGTCGCGCAATTTCTTGCCGCGCGAGAGGCCTCCGTAGCGCGCGCTGAATTGGAGATGAACCCTGCCGGAACGGCGCTTCATCGCCGGCCCGCGGGCACTCGATATGGGGCGAATCGGGTCAATTCGCTCAGAAGTTGACCTGGCCTGCGCCCTTGAGCCGCAGCAGCGAGCGCGCCTCGTCGGGCGAGGCTACCTCGAGACCCAGGCCCTCGATGATCTGGCGCGCGGCGCGCACCTGCTGCGCGTTGGTCTCGGCAAGCTTGCCCGCGCCGATCCACAGCGAATCCTCGAGGCCC
>JANNKG010000308.1:0-4349 GCA_031396185.1 Burkholderiales bacterium
GTGTCGCCGTTCAGCTTGAACTCGATGGTTTCCGCCCCGACCGGATCGTTCATCTTCATGTCAGACCTCGTGCGGGAAGTGCTTGGCGACACAGCGAATCGGATTGGGGGCGGCCTGCCCCAGGCCGCAGATCGAGGCATCCGCCATCGCCACCGAAAGCTCCTCGAGGAGCGCCTGATCCCACTTTGCCGCTTCCATCAACTTCGCGGCCTTGGCGGTGCCGACGCGGCACGGCGTGCATTGCCCGCACGATTCGTGCTCGAAGAACTGCATCAGGTTCAACGCGGCATCGCGCGCGCGGTCGTGCTGCGACAGGATGATCACCGCGGCCGAGCCGATGAAGCAGCCGTAGGGTTGCAGGGTGTCGAAATCGAGCGGAATGTCGCCCATCGAGGCGGGCAGGATGCCGCCGGACGCTCCACCAGGCAGGTAGGCATACAGCTGGTGGCCGTCCTGCATGCCGCCGCAGAACTCGTCGATCAGCTCGCGCACGGTGATGCCTGCGGGCGCAAGGTGCACCCCAGCCTTCTTTACCCGACCTGATACCGAGAATGAGCGCAGCCCCTTGCGCTCATGGCGCCCGTGCTTGCTGAACCACTCGGGCCCCTGCTCGATGAGATCGCGCACCCAAAGCAGCGTCTCCATGTTGTGCTCGAGGGTGGGACGTCCGAAGAGCCCGACCTGCGCCACATACGGGGGGCGCAGGCGCGGCATGCCGCGCTTGCCCTCGATCGACTCGATCATCGCGGACTCTTCACCGCAAATGTAAGCACCCGCGCCGCGGCGAAGATGGATGCGCGGAAGCGTGGCGGGCGGGCTTGCGCGCAACGCCGCGAGCTCGCGCTCGAGCATCTCGCGACACGCGTGGTACTCGTCGCGCAGGTAGACGAAAATGTCCTCGATGCCGACCGCCCATGCGGCGATCAGCATGCCCTCGATGAAGCGGTGCGGATCGCGCTCGAGATAGTGGCGGTCCTTGAACGTGCCCGGCTCGCCCTCGTCGATGTTGATGGCCATCAGCCGCGGACCCGGCTCGGCGCGCACGATCTTCCACTTGCGCCCCGCCGGAAACCCCGCGCCGCCGAGGCCGCGCAGGCCCGCGTCTTCCATCACCTTGATGACCGCCTCGACCTCGCGCTTGCCGCTGGCGCACTCCACCCACGTCTTGTAGCCGCCCTGGGCCACGTAGTCGGCAAACGTATGGGGGTGCAGTGCCGGCGCGCGCGTCTTCTTCTCGTCGAGGAGTTTCTTCACCTGGCCTTCGGTCGCGTGGCCGAAGGCGTTCTGGCCGACGCACACGGCGGGGGCTTCGGCGCAGCGCCCGATGCACGGCGCAGCCAGGACGCGCACGTTCGGGCCCACCAGGCCGGGAAGGCGTTCGAGCAGTTTGTCGGCGCCCGCCATCCGGCACGAGAGCGTCTCGCAGACCCGCACCGTCACCGCGGCCGGCGCGCTCTCGCCTTCCTTCACGACGTCGAAATGGTGGTAGAAGGTCGCGACCTCGTAGACCTCCGCCATCGACAGCTTCATCGCCTCGGCGAGCGCGTTCAGGTGAGCGGCACTGAGGCAGCCGAAGCGGTCCTGCACGCGGTGCAGGTTTTCGATCAGGTACTCGCGGGCGCAAGGCACGCCCTCGACCAGCCGGGCGACCTCCGCGCGGGCCACGGGATCGACCGCGCGGCCTTTCGGCGTGGAGCGGCCGCGGCGGATCTTCGAAATGGGGATGACGACTTCGTTCATGGCTTCATCAGGTTAGCGAACCGGGCGCCACTTGGGCTTGATCGCAGTCAAGCGCGAGAATCAGGGGGTGCCGAGCAGCGCCTTGATCCGAGCCTCGTAGGCGGCAAACGGCTGCGAGCCCGCGACGAGCGCGCCCTCGACCGAATCGCCCCGGCTGCGCCCGATCACGAAGGTCGGGGTGGAGTTCACGCCCGCCGCGTTGGCGTCGGTGATGTCCTTGCGGATCCCCGGGTCGTTGCGGCTGCTGAGGATGCACGCGCGGAGCGCTGTCTCGTCGAGCTTGAGGGCGCCTCCCATGGCGACCATGGCATCGACGTCGAGGCGCTCGGAATTGGCAAAAAGGGCCCCGCGCATCTCCCAGTAGCGTCCCTGCTCCGCCGCGCAGCGGGTCGCGCGCGCGGCGTGGATCGCGTTCTTGTGGAACGACAACGGGTAATCGCGCACCACGTAGCGCAATTTCCCGGTGTCGATGAACGCGCGCTTGATCTCGACGAACGCGGTCGCGTGGTACTGCTGGCAGAACGAGCACTCGTAGTCGGAGAACTCGATCATCGTGACCGGCGCGTCGGCCTTCCCCAGAACGTAGGGGCTGGCGACCTTCATCCGGACTGCGGGTGCGAAAGGTTGAGCGAAGGCGGGCAACGTCAACGCGGACACGAGGCAGGCAAAAGCAAGGCGAAGTTTCATACCCGGACTTTATCCGAAATCCCGGCCTAGAATGCCGCATGTGTCGCGCCCTCCTCTACCTCGGCCAGCCCGTGTTGCTCGACAACCTGCTGTTCCAGCCGGACTCGGCGCTGGTGCGCCAAAGCTACATGCCGAAGATGCTGCACATGCTGAACCTTGCGGGGTTCGGCATGCGCGCGTGGGACACGGGCTCGCACAATTCGGTAGCGCCCTTCTCGTACGCCTCGGACTCCCTGCCGGTCTTCGACCGCAACCTGAATAACCTCGCGGCAAAAGTCGCCGCCGAGTGCGTGCTCGCCCACGTGCGTGGCGTGGCCTACAGCACGCAAGTCGAGATCTCGCTGCAGAACGTGCACCCGTTCCAGTTCCCGGGCGTGCCGCTCGCCCTCGCCCACAACGGCGACCTCGCGCGGTTTTCCGAGTTGCGTCCGCGGCTCGCCGCCCACGTTCGGCCCGAGTTCGCGCGCAATGTCCGCGGAACCACCGACAGTGAGTGGATCTACGCACTGGTGGTCTCGCAGCTGGAAGACCCTTACGTGCCGCCCACGGGCGAGGCGCTCGTCGAGGCGCTCAGGGGCGCGCTGCGCATCATCCGCGACGAGCGGGCCCACCTGGGAATCGACGTGTCATCGTCGGTAAACCTGTTCGTGACCGATGGCCGGCAGGTGGCGGCGGCGCGCTACTGCTTCGACTTCGGGCGTTATCCGACCGGGGATCCGACGCGCATGCACGAAGCCAACCTGGGGTTCCTGTCGCTCTGGTACACGGCAGGCCGCGACTACGGACTGCACGACGACGAATGGAAGATGACCGGGGGCGCGGAGAACGCCGACTCGATCCTGATCGCCTCCGAGCCCCTCACGAAGGACGTGGCCTCGTGGGTCGAAGTGCCCGAGTACAGCCTGCTGCACGCCCAGATCCTGGACGGGCGGCCCCGGGTCGCGATCCACTACCTCGACTAAGGTTTCAAGCCGAACAGCTCCGCGCCATTGCGCCACGCGATCTGCTCCGCAACCGCCCGCGGCAGCTGCCCGAGCCATTCGCGGTACCCCACCATGAGCTGCGGATACGATTCCCAACGCTCCAGGACCCAGGTGTCCGAGCCCACCAGGAAGCGCGTCGGATGGCGGATCAAGAGATCCTTCCATGCCGGCGCGAGCTTGCCGGCGTCGGCCACGTCCGAACGGTAGGAAAGCTCGCCCCGGAGCGACGGGTATTTGCGCAGCAGTTCCTCGACGCGCGCGAGCGGGGTGGTGAAGCCGGTATGCGCCCAGATCACGCGCGCCTTCGGGTTGTGGGCGAAGAGGATCTCGATCGCCTCATCGTCGGAGTGCGCATGCAGCACCAGGCCCTTGTCGACGGCGAAATTTACGATGTCCCTGACCACCGCCGTGGCGGCGTCTTTCCCGGAGACATGGAACTCGCCGACGCCCTTGTAATAGCCGCGCTTTTCTTCCTCGCGAATCATGGCGAAGATTTCGGGGTTGCCGAACCAGGTGCCGTAGTCGTCGCGGTTGCGATAAACGCGGATGAAAGGCACCACCTGCACGCCGAGCGCGGCGTTGCGGCTGCGTGCCTCGTAGAGCGCGCGCGTGCCGTCGTTGGGACGGCTGTTGGCGAGGACCGCTCCCACGCCGTTCTTGCGGAAGAGCTCGAAGGCCGAACCCACGGAATAGCGCGCCACGGCGTCGTCGTTGTAGTGCAGGTGTGCGTCGAAGATCGGGCCCGTCCAGGGCTGGGCCCCGGCCCCGAGCGCCACGGCAAGCGTGAGTGCGGCGAGGAAGAGGCGCGACATCAGAGCGGCGAAGCGGTTGCGAGCTGCGCGGCGTAGACGGTCTCGAGGGCCTTTTCGGTGCGCCGCGACGCGTCGAGTTTCGCCTGGCTGATGAGGCGAGTCAGGGCCCGGTTGGTGCGCGCCATCG
>JANNKG010000332.1:0-7068 GCA_031396185.1 Burkholderiales bacterium
CCGTGGCAGGTGCCGGTCGCCGACTGCGCGGTGACCACGCTCGGCTACCAGACCTACCTTGGCGAGGCGATGGCGATCGGCGAGCGCACCCCGCTGGCGCTCATCGACGGCCCCGCGTCGGGGCGGATGGCGGTCGGTGAGGCGCTCACCAACATCGCCGCGGCGCCGATCGCGCGCCTCGCCGACGTGAAGCTCTCGGCCAACTGGATGTGCGCCGCCGGCCATCCCGGCGAGGACGCGACGCTGTTCGACACTGTCCGGGCCGTGGGCATGGAGTTGTGCCCGGCGCTCGGCGTCTCGATCCCGGTGGGCAAGGATTCGATGTCGATGAAGACCACCTGGCGCGATGCGAAGAGCGGCGAGGACAAAGCGGTCACCGCGCCGATGTCGCTCGTCGTGACCGCGTTCGCACCGGTCACGGACGCGCGTCGCACGCTCACCCCGCAGCTCGCCACCGGCGAGGGCCAGACCGACCTGGTGCTGATCGACCTGGGCGCCGGCAAGAACCGCCTCGGCGGATCGGCGCTCGCGCAGGTGTACTCGCAATTGGGCGACGCGGCGCCGGATCTCGACGATCCCGCCAAGGTGAGGTCGTTCTTCGCCGCGATCCAGGCGCTCAACGCCGAGGGCAAGGTGCTTGCCTATCACGATCGCTCCGACGGCGGCCTGTTCGCGACGCTCTGCGAAATGGCCTTCGCCGCGCGCGCCGGCATCACCGTCTACCTGGATAACCTCGCTATCGATCCCCGGCAGCTCGATGTCGACGGCCACGAACGCCAGACCGATGTGCTCGCGGGCAACCTCGCCGAGCGCATCCTCGCCGTGCTCTTCAACGAGGAGCTGGGAGCGGTCCTGCAGATCCGCAAGGGCGACCGCGACGCGGTGATGAGGCGCCTGCGCGACGCAGGGCTATCGCGCGAGGCGCAGGTCATCGGGCACCTCAACCGCGACGGCCAGGTGCGCCTGATCCTCAACGGCAAGCCGATATTCGCGGAAAAGCGCGCCGACCTACATCGCGCCTGGTCGGAGGTCACGCACCATATCCAGCGCCTGCGCGACAATCCGCTGTGCGCCGACCAGGAGTACGCGCGCCTGGCCGACGAGGGCGACCCGGGGTTGGGCGCGCACCTCACCTTCGATCCGAGCCACGACGTCGCCGCGCCCTTCGTGGGTGGCGCGCGGCCGAAGGTCGCGATCCTGCGCGAGCAGGGCGTCAACGGCCAGCAGGAGATGGCGGCCTCGTTCGACCGAGCGGGCTTTGCCGCCGTCGACGTGCACATGACCGATATCATCGCCGGGCGCGTGCGGCTGCAGGACTTCAAGGCGTTCGCGGCGTGCGGCGGCTTCAGCTACAGCGACGTGCTCGGTGCCGGCGAAGGCTGGGCCAAGTCGATCCTCTTCAATGCGCGCGCGCGCGACGAGTTCGAGGCGTTTTTCCAGCGTGGCGATTCGTTCGCCCTCGGCGCCTGCAACGGCTGCCAGATGATGTCGAACCTGAAGGGCATCATCCCCGGGGCCCACAACTGGCCGCACTTCGAGCGCAACCTGTCCGAGCAGTACGAAGCGCGCCTCACGATGATCGAGATCCAGAAGTCGCCCTCGATCCTCTTCGCCGGGATGGAAGGCAGCCGCCTGCCGATCGTCACCGCGCACGGCGAGGGCAGGGCGGTCTTCAAGGACGCGCAGTCGATGGACGCGGCGCGCTTCCTTGTCGCCGCGCGCTACGTGGACAATCGCGGCAAGGTGACCGAAACCTATCCGTACAATCCGAACGGCTCGCCCTACGGCGTGACCGCGCTCACCACACCCGACGGGCGCTTCACCGTCCTGATGCCGCACGCCGAGCGCGTCTTCCGCTCGGTGCTCTTCTCGTGGCATCCCGCCGGCTGGGGCGAGGACTCGCCGTGGATGCGCATCTTCCAGAATGCGCGTGCTTGGGTGAACTAGGGAACGGTCATCCCCGTGTAGGCGGGGATCCCATCATCTGCTCTCGGATGGGCGCGGCCGACGTGGCGCAAGCCGAGGCACTGTTCCTCGCATTCCTCCAGCAGGACGCCCACTACCTCGAGGTTGCGGCCGCCTACGGGGATGGCGGGCCTGATGCACTGAAGCGCGCGTTGGCGCTCTTCATCGACCGGCCCGAGCTCGGCTTCGTGTGGATGGCGCGTTCGCAGGGCGAGGTCGTCGGTTGCTGCGTGGCCTGCTACGCGATCTCCACCTCGCGCGGCGCGCTGGTGGTGAAGCTCGATGACGTGAACGTCCGGCCGGGCCTCGAGGGGCGCGCCATCGGCTCGGCGATGCTGGACTCGCTCAAGGCGGAGCTGAGGCGGGTCGGCGTCACCCGCATCGACACCGCCACCCATTTCGACAATCCCGGCGCGCGCCGCTTCTACGAACGCCATGGATTTGCGAGCCTGCGTGAAGAGCGGATGAGCTGCCTGCTCTAGTCCTCGTCCACCAGCGCCGCGCGAATCGCCTTGCGGATGCGTGCTTCCTCGGCCTCGCGGTTCGACCCCAGGGCGACGAAGACGAAAGGCAAAGCGAGGATCGCAAACCCGGTGAAGAGCGGTACCAGGTAGGCAACCGCCTCGCCCTCGGCCCGCGGCGAGAAAATCAGCCAGGCGCTCGCAATCACCAGCAGGGACATGGCGAACGACATCGCCTTCAGGAATCGCTGGGTGCGCGGCGGCGGGGCGAACTCCGCATTCAACACGCAGAGCGCTCCTTCAGAAGCCCATCGGGGCGTGAACACCACGCGGCCCTCGGGGCGGGCGTTGGCAAGTGCGCGATCGAGACGCGATTTCGATTCTTCCGCGGCGTGGCGGCTCTCGAAGCGCTCTACCCGACGCTCGATCAATGCTTTCGCGGCGCGGCGGGTCTCGGAAGCCATCAGCGCGGTTTGACGCGCTCCCACATCCCCTCGGGGATGCGGTAGTCGGGGCGACGCCGGCGAAACTCCGCAAGTGCCGCGTCGGCCTGCGCGTGGCTGCCGGACTCGCGCAGCCGGGCGATGCGCTCGAGCTCGCGATCGGGATCGGTTTCCGTCGCCAGCGATTTGCGCAGCTCGCGCACGCCGACCGAATCCGGTGACGCCGCCTCGCGCTGGGCGCGCAGCGGCGCGCCTTGCGCCGCGTCCTGGGCGCTCACCGCCGGCGGGGGCGTGGCCGGAACCGCTAGGGATGTCGCGCTCTCGGGTCGCGAACGCTCGCGGACGGGCTCCTCCGCGAACGGCTTGGGAACCCGGGCCGAATCCTGACGGTCCTGTCGGGCGGCCTTTGCCGGTGGCGGCTGGGCCGCGGACGCGGCGGCGGCGGGCGCCGGATCCGGCAAGGACTCCGCGCTGGGAGGCATCGAATACTCCGACGCCGGCGCGGGCGTGGGTTCGTTTGCCGGCGCGGTGGTTTCGATCCCGGGTTGCTCGAGCTGCATTCGCAGCGACACCCCGATGCCGAGAACCAGTACCGCCGCAATCGACACCGGGCCTGCCCAATTCTGAAACCGGGGACGGACCCTCATTCTTTCGGAAGCCGGGAGCGAGGGACCGTCGCCGATTTGCTGGCGCGCCTTGGCGAGGATCGCCGCGTCGAGCGCGGGCGAGGGTTCCTCGCGGGCCAGCTCGCGATAGCGCCGCGCGATCCGGTCGTCGGAGTCAGTCATCGCCCAGGGCGTCCCGCAGTTTGTTCATGGCATAGCGCAGGCGGCTCTTCGCCGCCTCCTCGTTGGTGCCGGTCGCCGCGGCGATCTGCGCGGCGCTCAGGTCTGCCTCATGGTGCAGCAGGAACGCCTCGCGCTGCGCGAGGGGAAGCGCGGCGAGCGCGGCGGCGAGCCGGTCGAGCGTATCGCGCGCCTCGGCGATCCTGTGCGGTTCGGCACTCGGCGGCGCCACCGGCTCCGGCGTGGCGGTTTCCTCGTCGTCGATCGATACCACCACCAGCCCCTTCGTGCGCCAGTGGTCGACCAGCCGGTGGTGCGCGATGGTGTAGAGCCACGTGGTGAACTTGGCCTGGGGGGTGTAGCGCGCGGCCGCGGCGATCACGCGCTCCCAGATGTCCTGGAACAGCTCTTCGGCCTCGCCGCGAGCCTTGACGCTCCGCAGCACGTAGCGGAACACCGGCCCCTTGTGCTTCGCATAGAGGGCCTCGAACGCCTTTGCGTCTCCACCGGCGTAGCCAAGCATCAGCTGTTCATCCGACTCCCCCATCCCTGCATGTTAAACCGCGGACGGACCCTCATTTTTTCCATCGGGCAAAGAATCAGGGTCCGTCCCTGGTTTGGGTCAGCGGGGATCGGGGACGAAGCTCGTCGGCCACGGATTCGGGTTGCGGAGTCCGGTGCCGTAGGTCGGCAGCACGCCCTGGGCGACCAGGTTGCGGTAGCTGTCGTAGTAGATCGCGATCGTCTCGACGGGCTCGCGGGTGCGGCGTTCGAAGCCGACCGAGTGGGTGCGCGATTCCTCGCGGCGACCGTGGCCGGTGCCGAGCGGGGCGGAGCGCGAGGCGAGCGGGCGGGCGGCGTTGTCGGCTTGCGCGCGACTATCACCGGTCGCTTTCTCCGCGAACGCGGGCGGCGTGGCAGGCGCGGCAGCGCCCGATTGCGCGTCGGCTTCCTGCCGTTCCTCGCGCTTGTGGCGCCACGGCATCTGCACCGGAGCTTCCGCGGACGGCAGCGGCTGCGAGAACTTGCGCTGGAAGAGGGCGACGCCGATCACGCCCACATTGTTGGGCCGCCCGGTGCGCGCGGCGTACGAATCGCCGAGCGAGGTGAAGTAGAACGCGGCGATTTCCTCCATGCTCTTGCGCCAGCCGCGGATGCTGTGGCCTTCGTAAGCGGAAATCACATACCCGCCGCCTTCGGTGGCGCTCGCCGTTTTCCCGGTGACGACGTTCACGCCATCAACCGACATCATCGCGAGCAGGTCCTCGCCCGAGCGGTTCTTCAATCGAATCTCGTACTCGTTGCCGGGCTTGCCGACCACGTAGGCGCGGCCCTCGTGCCAGTGCACCGGCAGCTCGCGATGGGTTGCGCGGTCGTAGATCGAGATATCGGCGAGGCTGCCCACGGCGTGGGCCGAGAGGCTCGCGGCGGCGAGGGTAGCGGCGGCGAGGGTGCGAAGCAGTTTCATGGCGTCTCCTGGGCCGCCGGGAGGGCGGGTCCAGGGTGTAAACGCAAGCGGGGGCCGAACGGGTTAAAAGCGGGTCTCGAAAGCTGGATAAGTGGGGCCGGCTGCCCGCCGGGCTAGCGGTCGAGCGGGCTCACCACGCCGCGTCCGCCACGGTTGAGGACGTGGGTGTAGATCATCGTGGTGCCCACATCCTTGTGGCCGAGCAGCTCTTGCACCGTGCGGATGTCGTAGCCCGCTTCCATGAGATGCGTGGCGAACGAATGGCGAAGCGTGTGCGTCGATACGGGCTTCTCGATGCGCGCCGCGGCCGCCGCCCGACCGATCGCGCGCTGCAGCCCCTGCTCATAGAGGTGGTGCCGGCGACGGATGCCAGTGCGTGGGTCGATCGAGAGCTCGTGCGCAGGAAACACCCATTGCCATCCCCACATGGTTCCCGCGCGCGCGGGTTCTTGCGCTCGTACGCGTACGGTAGCTCGACCCCCGGAAGGCCGTCCGCCCGATCCCGCTCGAACCACACGCGCACGTTGGCGAGGTGCTCGCCCAGGGGTGTGACCAGCGCTTGCGGCACCATGGTCACGCGATCCCGCCCGCCCTTGCCGTGGCGCACGACGACCTCGCGACGTTCCAGCTCCAGATCCTTCACGCGCAGGCGCACGCCCTCCATGAGTCGCATGCCGGTTCCGTAGAGAAGGCGGGCAAGGAGGCCGTGCACGCCGGGGATGTGGGCCAGCAGCAGGCGCACCTCCGCCGCGGTGAGGACCGTGGGAATGCGCACGGGCTTCTTCGCGCGACGAACCTCGGTGAGCCAGGGGAGCTCGACCTGCAAGACTTCCCTGTAAAGAAACAGGATTGCCGACAGCGCCTGGTTCTGCGTTGCCGCGGCCACGTTGCGCTCGCTCGCGAGGGAGGAGAGGAAGGCGGTCACCTCCGAGGCGCCCATCTCGGACGGATGCCGCATCCCGTGGAAGACGATGAAGCGGCGGACCCAATGCGCGTAGGTGCGCTCCGTGCGCAGGCTGTAGTGCCGCAGGCGGATGCGGCTGCGGCTGCGCAGCTGGTGAAGGAGGCGCGGCGGGGCGTGGGGTGGAAGGGTTTCGAGCATGGCAGGTCTTTCCATGCTTGAACGGGGCGGGCCGGTGGTGGTTGACGGCTTTGGGTCCAGCGCTGTGAGGGGGTGATGCCTTTCAAGTTTCCTTTTATCAAACGCCTCGAGAATCTGTCAGGATTAACAAAGACTTTCGATTGCCAGAGTAGTTTTTAACAGACAAAATGTCCCCAAACCCACCAACTAATCCACCCATATCTAGTTAGAGCGAGATAGAAAACACCAACGATCAACAGCGCTCCGTAGATGACACCGAGAAAAGTTTTGGCGCTGCCGTAAACGACCGCGATATCTGAAACGTTATCGCAGATGCCGCTCAATCAAAAGCTCCTTCGAGCGGACACCTGCGATAACGTTTCAGATATTCTCGGCCTCAGACGGGGCGGGGGTGTCGATTATTTGCACTTCTTTCACGGAACAAACTTGGAGCCGCCAGTGGTTCTATCTCGCCCTAACTACCCGTTGCAGCAGACGCCGCGCGAAACAATTTCTAAGTTCCAACAGCGTCGTAGCGCGGCGCTGCTGAACTAGTTCGTTAGGCGTCACACAATTGTCGAATGAGGAGAATCCCCATGCGAAACACGTTCAATCGCACTTTGTTAGCTGCCGCCTCCGTATTGCTCCTGTTGTCGTCCGCGTCAGTCAACGCCCAAAGCCCGGTGACGAGCCGTTGCGACGTCCCGCGATGAACAGCGCCAACCACCTGTTGAAGCGCATCGCGGTCTTCCATTTGGATCTCTCCGTCGCTGAAATGCGCGCGGAAGTCCCTCAGGGCCGCCCCGACAGCCGCTCCGCGGTCGTCTTCCGCTTCGACGACGGGCGACCGCAGAGTGTGAGCGTG
>JANNKG010000407.1:0-5748 GCA_031396185.1 Burkholderiales bacterium
CGGCCTCACGGGCAGCCCGGTGAACCTGAACCAGATTCCGCTGGCGGCGGTCGAGCGGGTCGAAATCCTCAAGGACGGCGCCTCGGCGATCTACGGCGCCGATGCGATCGGCGGCGTCATCAATTTCATCCTGCGCAAGGACTACGTGGGAAGCGAGTTGTCGGCCTATGCGTCGCGAACCCAGGAGGGGGGCGCGAACGCAAGGCGCTATGGAGCGATGACGGGCTTCGGTAACCTGGAGCGCGACCGCTTCAACCTGCTCGCGAGTTTCGACCACCTGACCGAGACCGCATTGGAAGCGCGGCAGCGGTGGTTCGCGAGCACTGCCGTGCGTCCGGACCTGGGAGGGGCGTTGGTCTCGGGCAACACGCATCCGGCGAATTTTTTCTTTGGCGGGGAGCTTTTAAACGTGACCGCGGCGCGCGGTTGCGTGCCGGAGCGGGGCGTGCTCCAGGTCGATCGAAACACCGGTGCGCCGCTGCCGCTGCTGCCGTTCTGCCGCTACGATTTCACGCGAGTGATCGAAATCGCTCCGCCGTCCAAACGCGACGGTCTGTTTGTCCGCACGACCGTGCAGCCTTCGCGCGACCACCAGGTATTCCTCGAGTACCACCTCAGCCGCAATCGGTTCACCTTCGTGTCGTCCGAATCGCCGATCAACGACTTTACCGGTGCGGGTCCGATTCTCTACCCTGCTGCGGGACCTTATTACCCCCGCCAGGTGACTCTTCCGGGCGGAACCCTTGTGACGCCGTCCGGAGCCTTGCGGATCGCTTGGCGTTCCACCCCCCTGGGGTCGAGGACCAATGCCGCCGAGTCGACCGAGGACCGGTTGCTGGCCGGCGCGCAGGGAGAGGCTCTCGGATGGGACTACAACGTCGCCGTCATGCACGCTCGAAGCAAGGCGACCGACACCTTTGTGGGGGGTTGGGTGCGCGAATCCTTGGTGCGGGCGGCAATCTCCACGGGCTTGATCGATGTGTTCTCCGGGAACGCGCTGGATACGGTGGGCCAAGACCTGCTCGCGGGAACCGAAATGCTTGGCACCATCAGGAGTTCCCGGACGAAGATCACCCTGTGGGATGGCAAGGTCTCCCGCGACCTGGTGCAGATGGCCGGAGGATTCTTGAGCGTCGCACTGGGCGCCGAGCATCGAAGGGAGACGCTCGACGACCGGCCGGAGGGAGTGCTTTTCACCGGCGATATCATCGGCTACGGGGGGACACTTCCGGCGACACGCGCCAGCCGTACCGTCGCGAGCGCCTTCGGTGAGTTGAGCATTCCGCTCGCCCGAAACTTAGAGGCGCAGCTCGCGGCGCGTTTCGACGACTACAGCGATTTCGGCGGGACCACCAATCCCAAGGTTGCGCTCCGGTGGACGGCCGCTCCGGCACTGTTGGTGCGCGCATCGGCTGGCCGGGGGTTTCGCGCGCCGACGTTGACCGACCTGCACTTGCCGCCGGTCGCGGCGTTCACGGAGGATCGGGTAGACCCCGCGCGTTGCCCCGGAGGAGTTTCCGCAGGACCCTTTGTCGACCCGGCGCGCGAGTGCGGTTCGGGATTTCCAGTGCGCTTGGGCGGCAACCCAGATCTCGTTCCGGAGAAGTCGAGGCAATGGACGCTGGGGTTCATCTTCGAGCCCGGGGCGGCCGGCTCCATCGGAATCGATTTCTATTCGATCCGCGTGAACGGGCGGGTCGGCACGCCCAGCCTCAGCGCGATCTTCGACGTTTACGGGGCGGCCGATCGGGTCGGAGCGAACGGGCATTTCGTACGCTTCCCCCGGGCGTCGGGCGGCGGCTGCGTTAGCGACCTTCCAGGCAGGACACCGACGCCGGTGAACGTGCCGTGCGCCATCGACGTCGTTATCGACACCCAGGAGAATCGAGGCAATTTCACGACGACCGGATTCGATGTCTCCGGGACGCTGAGATTAGCGGATCGGCCATGGGGGCGGTTTGCATTGCAGGGCGCAGGGACCCATGTCCTGCGCTATCGATACCAGCGCAGCGCGGGCGGGGCGTATTTCGACAATGCCGGCCGATCCTCGATCGAGAACGACTTCACGACGATCCCGCGGTGGAAGCACTACGCCAGCCTGCGTTGGCAGCGCGCGTCGTGGGAACTGGGAATTTCGCACAACTTCACCCGCGGGTACCTCGATTCCAACGAACAAGCGCCGCGGCGTGTGGCCAGCTACGAGACTTGGGACATCCGGGGCTCCTGGCAGCCCTGGAAGGCAGCGACGTTCTCCGGCGGCGTGCGCAACGTCTTCAACCGTGCGCCGCCGGCGACGGTTCACGCCAATGCGTTCCAGATCGGCTACGACCCGACCAACACGGATCCGCGCGGGCGCACGTTTTACCTGGGCATGGGGTACCAGTTTTGAGGAAGGATCGGAGAGCCTTCCTAGCGGTCCTCGCCATGGGTGCGGGAGCGGCCCGGTCGGCACCGGACGGCATCTTCCGGGTAATCATCCGGATGCCAGGCACGTTGCAGGATCAGCGGGACTTCGGCTGGGTCATGCGCGAGCGCCTGGGCCGCGCCCTCGCGCGATTCGGGTACGCGGAGGGCCGCAACCTCGAGCTGATCGATCAACCAATGGGCGAGAGCAACGAGGTCTCCGGCGCACAGCTCGCGCATATCCGGAAAGTCGGTCCAGCGGCCATCGTGTCGGTGGGTGTCTGGGGGACGATTCCGCTGAGGGACGCGGTGCGCGACGTGCCCATCGTTGCGTGGGCGATCGAGGACCCCGTGTCGTCCGGCCTGGCCCGCAGCTTTACCCGCCCCGGAGGCAACGTGACTGGCCTCACACAAGGCAAGGAGGCGGTGTATTCGAAGCAGGTGGAATTTCTCGCGAAAGTGATTCCCGGGCTGCGGGGGATCGCGGTGCTCGGCTCTCGCGGCGCGAGCACGCATCCCGATGTCATGCGCCAATTCGAGCTTCTTCGCGAGGCCGTCGAGTCGCGGGCTTTGAAGCACCGCTCGGTCCCCACCGTCGGCCCGCGGGCGCTTGAGGCTCTCGGCACGCTTCGCGACGACGGCATCCAGGCGGCGATCTATTTCCAGAATCCGGCGCCACTGGGACGCGAGACCCAGAAGCTGCATGCGCAGGAGGCCATCCGGCAGCGCGTCGCGACCCTCGGGTATTTCGCGAATCTCGCCGACGATGGGTTTCTCGCGAGCTACGGTGAGCTGGACGACGACCTTTTCCTGCGGCTCGCCCAACAGCTAGATCGCGTGCTTCGTCGCACTAGCCCCGCCGAGATTCCGTTCATGGGACCGCAGCGGTTCCACCTGCGGATCAACCGCCAGACCGCCGATCGCCTGGCGCTAGAGATCACGCCGGAAGTCCGCCTGCTCGCCGACGAGGTGGTGGGATGAATCGCAGGCGCGCGCGTGAAAAGTACACGCGCGATCGGTCATTTTGTCGGCACACGCGGGGCGTCGTAGTGGGCTCGCTGCCGCAGTGCGATTTCCCTAACGTGTCTCCAGGCGCGAACGAAGCGCGCCGCTCCGAGGCAGGAGCCCGGAGCATCCCCACCAGGAGACACCACGATGAACACGCATTTCTCCAAGCAGATCGTCGTCATCATCCTCGTCGCGTTTGCCGGCACGCCCTTCGCCCGGGAACCGGAGCCCGCCGTTGCCGTGAAGACCGAGGGGCTCCCGCCGCACGTAGCCGCGAAGGTGAAGGAAAAGGCTGCCCAGGGCTCCAAGGCGCTACGCCAGTACGTGACCAGCACGCGTATGGTGAACGAGCTCGATTTCCGCTCGCTCATTCGCGAAAAGCCGGCGTCGAATATCGCGCTCGACTCCCGCGTGCCGAAACCTGCCCAGGTGGCCGGGGCTTCGGACGGGGCGCGCTAGACGAAAGGAGCCTATCGTGATTCGCCGCCGTCGCGACCTGCTGGCGCTCGCGGCGGCCGCGCTTGCGGCCTGGTCAAGCCCCAGGTCAGCGTCGTTGCCGCGAAAGCGCGTGGGCGTACTCTCGTTGTATCACGCAGAAGGATCGTGGGAGCCCCGCTGGAGGCGACGTTTCCTCGCGCTCATGGTCGAGCGCGGCTTCGCGGACGGCAAGCGGGCGGCATACGAATGGCGCTACGCGGAGCGCGACGCTGCGCGACTGCCTGCGATGGCCGCCCAGCTGGTGGCCACACGCCCCGACGCCCTGCTCGCGTTCGGATCGATCGCGACCCGCGCTGCCGCGCGGGCCACTGCTTCCATTCCGATCGTCTGCGGTTGCCTCGATGCGATCAAGGAGGGCTACACCGCATCGCTGTCCCGGCCCACCGCGAACGTGACCGGATACTCCGAGGGCGCGGGAGACCGCGCCGTGAAGCTGCTGGAGTTCGTGAAGGCATTGGCGCCGCGCATCAAGAGCGTCACGATCGTGGCGCCGCAGGACAACCTGGTCGTGCGCGAATACGCGAGGTACTTCGAGGAGGCGGCTACCCAGGTTCGCCTCCGTGCCGTGTCCAGGACGGTCCGCGCCTCCGCGGAGTTGGCCGCCATCGTCCACGCCGTAGCCCGTGAAGGCAACGGGTGCGTGGTAACGCTGGGGGTAGCAGATGGATGGGATGACCTGGCGCGCCTGACCCTTGATGCGGGCGTGCCCGTGGTGGACGGCGCTTGGCACGGTGACTTTGTCGCGGCCGGGGGCCTGCTGTCCTACGGCCCGATCATGGACGACTTCGATAGCCGCGTCGCGCGGCAGCTCGAAAAGCTCCTTCGGGGAGAACGGCTGGATCGAATTCCGTTCGAGCAGCCCACCCGCTTCACGCTCAAGATCAATCGCGCGACTGCCAGGGCATTGGGACTGGAAGTTCCGGCGGACCTGTTGCTGCGCGCGGACGAAATCCGGGGCTGACGTGAGATTCTCCGAAGGCAGGCGGCCTTCGCAATCGATCAATGGAAAGGCCCGCCGAAGCGGGCCTTGCAAATTGGATCCCCGACGACTCGGGGATGACGGTGCTCAGCGGGCAATAGCCCGCTTCGTCACCGTCACTTGACGATCTCGAGGTGCTCGAGCCCGGAGCCGAGGTCGCGGTTCTTCGAGTTCTTGCTCTCGAGCTTGATCCTGAGCCTCAAGTCGTTCACGGAGTCGGCGTTCCGCAGCGCATCCTCGTAGGTGATCATGTCGGCCTCGAAGAGGTCGAAGAGCGCCTGGTCGAAGGTCTGCATGCCGAGCTCTCGCGAGCGCCCGATGAGCGCCTTCATCTCGTGCACCTCGCCCTTGAAGATCAGGTCCGACATGAGCGGCGAATTGAGCATGATCTCGATCGCGGCGACACGCCCCTTGGCGCCCTTCTTCGGTATGAGCCGCTGCGAGATGATCGCCTTCAGGTTCAGCGACAGGTCCATCAGCAGCTGGGCACGGCGCTCTTCGGGGAAGAAGTTGATGATCCGGTCGAGGGCCTGGTTGGTGGAGTTGGCGTGCAGCGTGGTCATCGCCAGGTGGCCGGTTTCCGCGAAGGCGATCGCGTATTCCATCGTCTCGCGCTCGCGGATCTCGCCGATCAGGATCACGTCCGGCGCCTGGCGCAGGGTGTTCTTCAGCGCCGCGAACCAGTTGTCGGTGTCCACGCCCACTTCGCGCTGCGTGATGATGCAGTTCCTGTGCTCGTGGACGAACTCGATCGGGTCCTCGATGGTGATGATGTGCCCGTAGCTGTTCTCGTTCCTGTGGCCGATCATCGCCGCGAGCGAGGTCGACTTGCCCGAGCCGGTGCCGCCGACGAAGATCAC
>JANNKG010000463.1:0-1553 GCA_031396185.1 Burkholderiales bacterium
CGCCGGCCTCGTGGTGCCGTGCGTAGATGTCGCGATGGAACCGCCATTCGCTCGACGGCTCGCGCTGCCCGCCGCCGTGCTCCCCAAGGGGACCGAGGAAGACCATGTCGTCGGGATGCAGCGTTTCATAGGCAGCGCCCGAAGGTGTCACCAGGAAGCCGCCGTCGACCCGCGCGCTGAGGTTGCCTGAGCGCCCGGGATTGAGGCCCATCGCGGACAGGCGCCGCGCCGCGAGCACCAGCTGGAGGCGCAAGCCGCGCTCGCTCGTCACGTGAGAAACGCGTTGCTGCGCTTTTCCTGCGGCCAGAACGCCAGCAGCTCGCGCTCCGAGGCACGGGCGATGCCCTTCTCGGTAATGATGCCGGTCACCAGGTCGTGGGGTGTCACGTCAAAGGCGGGATTGGCGATCGGGGTCGAGGGCGTGGCGATGGTAACCGATGCATATTTCCCGTCGGCGTCAATGCCGCGCACGGTACGCACTTCATCCTCGCTGCGTTCCTCGATCGGAATTTCCTCGATCCCGTCCTCGATGGTCCAGTCGATGGTGGGCGAAGGCACTGCGGCGTAGAACGGGATGCCGTTGTCGCGCGCGGCGAGCGCCTTGAGGTAGGTCCCGATCTTGTTGCAGACGTCGCCGCGCCGGGTGACGCGATCCGCCCCCACGAGCACGAGGTCCACCTGCTTGTGCTGCATCAGGTGCCCGCCCGCGTTGTCGGTAATGAGGGTGTGTGGCACGCCGTGGCCCGCGAGCTCCCAGGCGGTGAGGAGCCCCTGGTTGCGGGGGCGCGTCTCATCGACCCAGATGTGCAGTGGAATGCCCATCTCATGCGCCATGTAGATCGGCGCCGTGACCGTGCCCCAGTCGACGGTGGCGATCCAGCCGGCATTGCAGTGGGTGAGGATGTTTACCGGGCGCTGCAGGTGGGCGTATTCGCGCTCGAGCAGCGTGAGTCCGTGGCGGCCGATGGCCTGGTTCAGCGCGACATCCTCGTCGGCGATCGCCTGGGCCTCCCTCCAGGCGGCCCCGGCGCGCTCCGCAAGCTTCCTGTCCTGCAGCATTTCGCGCATGCGCCCGATCGCCCACGCAAGGTTCACCGCCGTGGGGCGCGTCGCGCGGAGCAGGCTCGACGCTTTCGAGATCGACTCATCCGAGGGGTTGCGCCTCACGGCGAGCGCGAGGCCGAAGGCGGCGGCCACGCCGATCAGCGGGGCGCCGCGCAGGCGCATCGACCTGATGGCCTCGGCCATGGCCTCGACCGAGTCGACCTCGAGCGTCTCGAAGACGTGGGGCAGACGCGCCTGGTCGATGATGTGGACCGTGTCACCCGAGGGATCGGCCCAGATGCTCCGGTAGTGCTTTTCGCCGACTTTCATGGGCACCTTGACAAATGTTCCCAAAACGGGAACAATTAACTATGTTCACAAATAGGGAAACGTCGTCGGCCTCGGCCGTGAATGCGTTCGGTCTTAATGAGGATTATCGGCTGGGAAAAAATCGACGAATTCATGACGGCCCACTCTGATTCTAGGGCTTGGTTGAATGGCTGGCGCGC
>JANNKG010000510.1:0-1865 GCA_031396185.1 Burkholderiales bacterium
TTGCCGAGCGCGGATCGCATGTTGTTCTCCCCCATTTTGAGTGCGTTCCCGATGGCGCCGGAATGGCGCGAGGAAACGAGCGCAGATTACGCCTTCGGCGGGCGGCGTGCAGGCTGCACTCATTTGCGCACACCCATCGCAGCACCGCGGTTTACTTGCCGGTCCAGCGCGGCGGACGCTTCTCGACGAAGGCGCGCACGCCCTCGCGGAAGTCAGCGCTGCCGTAGGTCGCCGCGACCAGGTCGTCGCCCTCAGGCAGGGGACGCGACTCCTGCAGGCGTCGAATCGCCTCCTTGGTCACCCAGAGCGTGATCGGAGCATGCGAGGCGACTTTCTCGGCCACCTCCCGAACCCGCGCCTCGATTTCGCCGGAAGGAACGATCTCGTGGACAAAGCCCGCAACCAGCGCCTCCTCTGCCGTGAGCAGACGGGCGGTGAAGATCATCTCCTTCAAGCGCGAGGGTCCGATGAGATCCATGAAGCGCGCGTAGTTGTTCATCGACAGGCAGTTGCCCAGCGTGCGGGCGATCGGCGCCCCGAAGCGGGCATCCGGCGTGGCGATGCGAATGTCGGCGCCGGCGGCGATCGCGAAGCCGCCGCCCACGGCAAAGCCCTCGATCTGCGCAATGACGGGCTTTCTGACCTTTGCGATCCGGCCCGAGCGCTTGTCGCCTTCGCGCTCGTAGCGCAGGCCATCCTCCGCGCCCTCGAATTTGGTGAACTGGCTGATGTCGGTGCCGGCAACGAATGCCTTCCCGCCGGCGCCCCGGAGCACCAGGACGCGAATCGATTCGTCGGCGTCCACTTCCTCGCAGGCCTGGTAGAGCCGCTCGTACATCTCCCAGGTCATGGCGTTGCGCGCCTCGGGACGGTTGAAGGTGAGCGTGACGATGGGGCCGTCGCGCGTGACGAGCACATGGTCGGAGGCCGAGACGGTGTTTTCCACGAGCGGATTTCTTCCGGAAAGGACGCGGGTGCGGCGATGTTACCATCGGCGAAAGTGACCCCTACCGACCCCATGCCGATGGCGCTCGAAGGGCTGCGCGTGATCGACCAGACCCAGGTCATGGCCGGCCCGTTCTGCAGCATGCTCTTGGCCGACATGGGGGCCGAAGTCATCAAGGTCGAGCCCCGGGAGGGCGAGCACACTCGCAACCCAGAGCGGCCCCTCGCGCCCGGCGTATCGGCGTCATTCCTCGCGGTCAATCGCAACAAGCGCGGCATCGCACTCGACCTGAAGCACGCGGAAGGCGCCGCCATACTTCGCCGGCTTGCGGCAACGGCCGACATCCTGGTGGAGAACTACCGTCCCGGCGTCGCCCGGCGCCTGGGGCTGGACTACGAAACTCTCCAGGCGATCAACCCCCGGTTGATCTATTGCTCGATCTCCGGCTTCGGCCAGACCGGGCCGTATGCAAACCGCGGCGGCTACGACCTGATTGCGCAAGGCATGAGCGGCATCATGAGTGCCACGGGCAGCGAAGGGGGAGCACCGGTCAAGGTGGGTGTGCCGATCACCGATCTCGGGGCGGGCCTCTTCGCGGTCTTTGGAATCCTCTGCGCCGTGCGGGCGCGCCGCATCACGGGCCGCGGCCAGTTCGTGGATACCTCGCTCTTCGAGGCGGGACTCGCGCTGTCGGCGTGGGAGGCGACCGAGTACTGGTATACCGGCCAGATCCCGAAGCGGCTCGGCACCGCCCACCGGCTGAGCGCGCCCTACCAGGCGTTTCGCGCGAGCGACGGCTTTTTCACCGTGGGCGCTGCCAACGCCAAGCTCTGGAGCCTCTTCGCCGGAATGCTGGGACTGCAACCGCTCATCGACGATCCGCGCTACAAGAACGTCGGCGATCGCGTCGCCAACCGGG
>JANNKG010000016.1:0-2137 GCA_031396185.1 Burkholderiales bacterium
GTGCCTGAGGAGCGAGACCCAGCGCGGTCTCGAGATGATGGTGCGGGCGGCGAGCGACACGCAGTACACCTCGCCGGAGAAGGCGTGGCTGTCGGCGGGACTGTGCCTTCGCCGCGTGGGCCGCAACAACGAGGCCGAGGATGCCTTCCGCCGTGCCGTCCTCATCCGCCCGGATCTCATCGGTGCGCTCTACAACCTCGCCCTCATCAATTTCGAGCGCGGCGAGATGAGGGACGCCGAGAATTACCTGATGCGCTACACGCGGCTGTCCGCGCCCTCGATCGAGGCGCTGGTGCTGGGCGTGCGCATCGCGCGCGCCAAGCAGGACAAGGTTGCGGAGGACAGCTTCATGCAGCAGCTGCGCCGCCGCTATCCGGACGCGCCGCAGACGCGCGAACTCGAAACGACGCGATAGGATTTGCGTGGAAGCAGACGACGACCGCGAAACGCCGTCCCTCGGCCAGGCATTCGCCGATGCGCGCGAGCGCCAGGGTCTGTCGCGTACGGAGGTCGCGCAACGCCTGCACATGAGCGCGTGGCAGATCGAGGCGCTCGAAACCGGGGACTACGCGCGGCTGCCGAAAGGCCCGTTCCTGCGCGGCTTCACCCGCAACTACGCCAAGGTCCTCGGCATCGACCCCGCAGTGATGCTCGAGCGCCTTGCGCAAGCCACGCCGCGCTCGCCGGCCTCGCGCATTGTCGTTCCGACCCAGAACATCCGCTTCGATCCGATCGGCGACCGGATCGGCAGTCCCTACGTGAAGGCCGGTGCGCTTGCGGTGGTGTTCCTTTCCCTGGGGTTCGCGGCCATGTACTGGTGGCTCTTCATCCGCCCCACGCCGCCCGCCGCGACGCTGGCTGCTCCCGCTACGGCTGCGGCCAAGCCATCCCGCTCGCAGCCGACGCCGCGCAATCTTGCCGCGGCTCCGATCCAGCCCCCGGAGACCTTCGTGACGCGGGATGCTCCCACGGAGCCGCTGAGGGCGGAGCCCCTGAAGGCCGCGGCCGCCAAATCGGCATCGGCCCGGACGCTCAAGATGCGCTTCAAGGGTGATTCGTGGGTCGAGGTCAAGGATCGCAGCGGCCGGGTGCTGCTGTCGAAGCTGAACACCAAGGGCACCGAAGCCGAGGTGTCGGGCCGGCCGCCCTTGAACGTCATCATCGGCAACGCGCCCGACGTCGAAGTGCTCTACGACGATCGCGAGTTCCCCCTCGAGCCCCACACCCGGGTCGCGGTTGCCCGCTTTACCGTCGACTGATCGCCATGCTGCAAAGACGCCATTCGCGCCCGGTCAGGGTCGCCGACAAGATCATCGGCGGCGCGGCGCCGGTGCTGGTGCAGTCGATGACCAACACCGACACCGAGGACGCCCAGTCCACCGCCGAACAGGTCGCCGCCCTGGCCCGCGCCGGCTCGGAGATCGTGCGCATCACCGTCAACACGCTGGAAGCCGCGCGGCAGGTCCCCGAGATCCGCAACCGCCTCGAGAAGATGGGCGTGAGCGTGCCGCTGGTGGGCGACTTCCACTTCAACGGACACAAGCTCCTCACCCAGGTCCCCGAGTGCGGCCAGGTGCTCGACAAATACCGCATCAACCCGGGCAACGTCGGCCAGGGGTCGAAGCGCGACGAGCAGTTCTCGATCCTGATCGAGAAGGCGATCGAGTACGGCAAGCCGGTGCGCATCGGCGTGAACTGGGGCTCGCTCGACCCCGAGCTGCTTGCGCGCCTGATGGACGACAACGGGCGCCTCGCGAATCCGAAGGCCGCCGACGAGGTGATGCGCGAGGCGCTCATCGTCTCGGCCCTCGACAGCGCCGCCCGCGCGCAGGAAATCGGGCTGCCCGCCGATCGCATCGTGCTGTCGTGCAAGGTCTCGGCGGTGCAGGACCTGATCCTCGTCTACCGCAACCTCGCCGCGCGCTGCGACTACGCGCTGCACCTCGGGCTCACCGAGGCGGGCATGGGCTCGAAGGGCATCGTCGCCTCGACCGCTGCCATGGGCGTGCTGCTGCAGGAAGGCATCGGCGACACGATTCGCGTCTCGCTCACCCCCCCGCCCGGCGGCGATCGCACCCAGGAAGTGATCGTCGCGCAGGAAATCCTCCAGACCATGGGCCTGCGCTCGTTCACGCCG
>JANNKG010000030.1:0-2543 GCA_031396185.1 Burkholderiales bacterium
GACGCCGATCACCGAGGCGGGCCTGCGCAACAACGTGCAGGTCGGGATCCAGTACATGGGCTCGTGGCTCGCAGGCAACGGCTGCGTGCCGATCTTCAATTTGATGGAGGATGCGGCCACCGCCGAGATCTCGCGCTCGCAGGTCTGGCAATGGATGCGCTCGCCCAAGGGTGTGCTCGACGACGGCCGCAAGGTGACTCGCGAGCTGTTCCACGAGATCCTCGCGGACGAGCTTCGCAAGACGCCGTCGATTGTCGGCGCGGATGCCTATGCGGCGGGACGCTACGCCGACGGGGCGAAGATGTTCGAGGAGATCACCACGTCGGACGATTACGTGGAATTCCTGACGTTACCCGCCTACCAGGCCATCGAATGAAATCCTAGTCCGGCATCCGCCAGCCGGTGCCGCACTTTCGGCACTCGACCTGCATCCACGCGGCCTGCAGCGGCGCCACGGCGTCGGCCACCCGTCCCGGATCCCGATCCATGCCGGTGGCAACCACGGTGAAGCGTCCATAGGTACCGCATTTCGGGCAGTTCGAACGCTCGCCGTAGAGCTCCGCGCGCTGCAGGATGGTGATGTAGCTGCGCCACGAGAGCCAGCAGATGGCGCCCGCGGCGATCATCACGGAGAGCGAGGTCGCCGGCTCCCAGCCGAACTCGCGAAAGTTGACCGATTCGAGGAGTGCCGCCATCAGGAGCCCGCACAGCAGGCAGGTCACGAGCGCGGCGTGGCACTTGATGAGCTCGCGCTCGTACCACTTGCGGAAGCCCAGTTTGCTGATGCTCGCCGTCGGGTCCATGACCCTCTCCGCGGCCATTCAGGCGAAACCGGCTCCGGCTGCCTGGCGATCGGCGTGGTAGCTGGATCGCACCATCGGACCGCACGCGGAATTGACGAACCCCATCGCCGCCGCCGCTTCCTCGAACATGCGGAAATCGTCGGGGTGCACGTAGCGCGTCACCGACAGATGGCTCTTCGACGGCTGCAGGTACTGCCCGATGGTGAGCATGTCGACGTCGTGCGTGCGCAAGTCGCGCATCACCTCGAGGATTTCATCGTTGGTCTCGCCCAATCCCACCATCAGCCCCGACTTCGTGGGCACCGTCGGATGCGCCGCCTTGAACTGCTTCAACAGGAGGAGCGAGTGCGCATAGTCGGAGCCGGGGCGTGCCTGCAGGTAGAGCCGCGGCACGGTCTCGAGGTTGTGGTTCATCACATCGGGAGGGGCGCCATCGAGCACCGCGAGGGCGCGGTCGAGGCGCCCGCGAAAATCGGGCGTGAGGATCTCGATGCGAGTCGTGGGCGACAACTCGCGAACCGCCCGGATGCAGTCGACGAAATGGCCCGCGCCGCCATCGCGCAGGTCGTCGCGATCGACGCTCGTGATCACCACGTACTTGAGGTTCAGCGCCGCGATGGTCTCGCCAAGGTGGCGCGGCTCGTCGGGGTCGAGCGGGTTCGGCCGGCCGTGCGCCACGTCGCAGAACGGGCAGCGGCGCGTGCACAAGGCACCCATGATCATGAAAGTGGCGGTGCCGTGGCTGAAGCACTCGCCGATGTTCGGGCACGAAGCTTCCTCGCACACCGTGTGGAGGTTCTTCTCGCGCAGGATCTGCTTGATCTCGGTGAAGCGCTCGCCGCCGCCGGCGCGCACGCGAATCCATTCGGGCTTGCGCAACACCTCACCCGTGACCACCTTGATCGGAATGCGCGCCGTCTTGAGCTGCCGCTTCTGCTGGAGTTTCAGTTCGGAATCAGGCATTTGACGAGGGATTTCTCGAGCTTGCGAGAGACTTCGTCCATGCTATCACGCACCCCTCGGTCCGCCAGGCGCGTGGAAGCGAGCCCGGGGTAGCCGCACGGGTCGATGCGCGAAAAGGGCTCGAGGTCGAGGTCCGCGTTCAGGGCGACACCGTGGTATGTGCATCCACGCGCGACTCGCAATCCCACGGCGGCGATCTTGGCGCCGTCCACGTAGACGCCGGGCATGCCCGCGCGCCGCTCGCCCGCGATGGCGTAGCCCTCGAGCACTTCGAGCACCGCTTGCTCGAGGCGGCTCACCAGCTCCTTCACGCCGAAGCCCGCGCGTCGCAGGTCGAGCAGCACGTAGCCCACGGCCTGGCCGGGGCCGTGGTAGGTCACCTGCCCGCCGCGATCGGTGGCGACGACGGGAATATCGCCCGCGGCCAGCACGTGCTCGCGCCGGCCCGCGAGCCCGAGGGTGAACACCGCAGGATGCTCGACCATCCACAGCTGGTCCGGTGTCTCGCGCCCGCGCGAGCGGTTGAACGCCTGCATCGCGCGCCAGGTGGGCTCGTAGGCGACTCGTCCGAGCCGTCGGGCGATCACAGGACCATCATCACCATCGGATGCTTCGACAGCTCCGAGTAGAGCTGGTCGAGCTGCTCGCGCGAGCGGGCGTTGATCGTCACCGTGAGCGACAGGTAGCGGCCGTTCTTCGACGCGCGCATCTCGATGGTTTCGGGATGGAAGTCGGGCGCATGGCGTTGCACGATGTCCATCATGGTCTGCGCGAAGC